>NZ_OY762276.1:0-152500 GCF_963665445.1 uncultured Desulfobulbus sp.
CAGCGGAAACAGATGATGCCAAGAACGTTGAACCGCCTTCGCTTGAAGATTTGGTGATAGAAGAAGCAAAAAGTCGTGGAAAGCAGGTTAACGTTTCATTTTATGCATTCACCGCCACGCCAAAGAAAAAAACTTTGGAGATGTTTGGAGTTAAGGGTTCCGACGGTAAACCGCACCCATTTCATTTATATTCAATGCGGCAAGCTATCGAAGAACGGTTCATCCTTGATGTGCTAAAGTACTACACGACTTATAACAGTTACTTCAAGCTATCCAAGGCAATCGAAGATGATCCTGAAATAGATGAAAAAAAGGCAAAGAAAGCGATAGCAAGATTTATGTCGCTACATCCGCATAACGTTGCTCAGAAAACCGAAATCATGGTCGAACATTTTAGAAATTTCACCATGAAGAAAATCGGTGGTCGTGCAAAGGCTATGGTGGTGACTCGCTCAAGGCTCCATGCAGTAAGGTATAAAGCAGCATTTGACAAGTACATCACCGATCATGGATACACTGACATTAAGGCGCTGGTGGCATTCTCCGGTACCGTTGAAGACCCTAAAGTTATAGGTACTGACGGTAAGCCTGAAGCGTTGACAGAGGCAGGTATAAACAAATTTGGTGAAAAAGAACTGCCAAGCCGATTTGCTACACCCGAATACCAACTATTGGTGGTTGCCGAGAAATATCAAACCGGATTTGACCAACCTTTATTACACACCATGTTCGTGGATAAACCCTTGTCAGGACTCAAAGCAGTACAAACCCTGTCAAGGTTGAATCGATCCGCACCGAGTAAGGTGGATACGTTTGTACTGGATTTTGCGAACAGTGTTAAGGATATAAAGGAATCGTTCAAGCCGTATTTTGAAAACACTGAGATAGATGAACCTACCGACCCAAAACAGTTGTACACACTGTTGACAACCATCACAACTCCACCTGTCATATACGGTTCAGATGTAGAGGAATTTGCAAAGGTATACTTCAAACCAGAAGCAAACCAAACCAAGCGGGATCATGGTGCGCTCAATAAATGGATTGATCCGGCTGTAACCCGATACAAGGACAAATACAAAGACCCGAAGGCGATTGTCGGTGAAGAAAAATATACTGAAGAGGGAGAGTTATTTAAAAGTAATATCCAGACGTTCGTTCGACTATATTCATTCCTGAGCCAGATTATTGACTGGCAGGATTTAGAGTTAGAAAAAATGTATGCATACGGGCGTCATCTTTTGACCAAACTGCCATACAGGTCAAATGCCGGAATGCTTGACCTTGATGATGAGCTTGCATTATCTTCGTACCGCAATGAAAAAACATTTGATGGCAGTGCTGCATTGAAAGTGGGTGAGTCAAAACCCGTTGTGGGTGCAACTGAAGTCGGAACTGGCGGTGTTAAAGTTAAGAAATCACCATTGTCCGTAATAATTGAAACTATAAATACTCGTTTCGGAACTGAATGGACTGAAGAGGACAAACTGTTATTTGATCAGATTTCAGGCGATATGGCGCATAATGAGAAGTTGAATCAGCAAGCACGTGTTAACTCTAAAGAACAATTCAGGCAGGTTTTCGAACCTGAAGCGACAAAAGCCTTTGTAACTCGGTTGGGTAGAAATCAAAAAATAGTGAATAGTTTCATGGAGAATGAAGAAATGCGTAAATTGATACTAAATGCATTGCTTCATGATGTATATGAAAATGCTAATTCAAATAGTTCTTTTAATGTGAAAAAATAACTTTATATTTAATATTTAAAATAAATAATACACTGCAAATAAAAGGTAACTGATTGATAGCATGTTGGAGTTATGGTATAATGCGCTCTTCACTTAAACGGAGAGCGATGCCATGAGTAAAGGGACTAAGGCTATATACCGAATAATGAATGATGACGGGGAAGATGTAGACGTGTTCACTATTCAATACGATCCTGAGTCAGGTTTTTTTTTTATAAACATTCTTCTCAGCGAGTATAGTGACCTTCCTAAAAGTAAGATTGAGCGTTTTAATTCATATGAACGAATTTTAGAATTTTTTGAAAACAATGGTCCATATTACAATTATCACCTCGATCAAATTGTAGATTTCAAGAGGTATGACAATCTTGGAGTTTTTATCGAAACATTTGCAGAATATTACTCTACAGTTAGAAGTGGTCTATCAATTATTAAAGAATATGAAGTACCTAAAAAAATTCCGCTAAAAATGTACCAACACAATTATATTGTTTACAATTAATTAAATAGAAAATTTAAATTTAATGTATTTGTTGTCACAGTACTCATTTTAGATAGTTATATTTGCACCCAATAAAATTCGAGCCACAACAGCCTCAATATATAAAACCTGTGCAGTGTTGATATCTGCACAGGTTAAGACTTGATTACTCATACAGCGTTTATTTTTTGTCTATCCTTGGAATATGTCCAGTATATTTTTTATAACTTGAAATCATTTGATCGTGAAGTATTTTTTCGTATCTGCGTTCAACAATGAAGCTATCATGAACAGGAACAGCAAAAATATTTTTTTCCATCAGATTAAGTAAAATATCCATCGCAATATTGCTATCAATTCTCATTAATTCTAACGATATCCCTGAGCCAAACTATTTTACTAGATTCGGATGTTTAAGTTCATTGAATTTGATTGCTTTAATTATTTCCACATTAGTTAAACCATCCTCACTTCTGTAACCTTCGTCAATTAGTTTTTTCCTGATAGCATCAATACTCTTAGTATAATTAATTTTGTCAGTATCACAACAATTCAAAAGAGTTAGTAGCGTATATTTTGCCTTACTTCTATCCTCGAAACCATTATAAAGATCGCCATTTATATCGATACCAAGATATTTATTATATAAAAGGGATGGATGTAATGAGCCAAAATCTAGCTCAACAGTTTCATTGCCATTTATCAAAAGTCTATTTCTAAGCTTTGACAATCTTTTTGATCTTTTTGGATTGTTGGGCAGGGATTGAATTAGTGTTCCATATGACCTTCCACCTAGTAATAAACTTGAATTATTGAATACCCTGTGAAGATAAAGATATTTAATATGAATCAATTTACCACTGAGTCGAACAAACTTTTTACTCTTTCGTTTATTACTCGGAATACTCTAATGATCCTATTTTTTCAAATTCCTACCTAGTAATGGAATAGTATTAACTATGGTATTATTATTATTACTTGTTATATTAATATAATTATATGAATTAGTATTATATAAGTTATAATTATTATTAAATGAATATTCTTCGCTAGAAGAATATATATCAATCATACCTTTCCGAAACTATATATTCATTTTAGTTAAAAAGTCGTGTGTGATTTTCACATGATCAAGTGGCAAGGTTACAACCTGCTGTTTTGCAAATTCATTGTATCGTTCAAGACTTGAAATCATTTTATTATATTCAGATTCGGAAAGTTCAAATTTGTTCATATCCATATTATCCAACTTAATTTTGTTCTTGTTTTTATCTTTAAGTATAATTAACCGTTCTTTGGGCAATCTTTCAGCGATTTGTTCACTTAAAATTTCTTCAAATTTTTTTATTAAATGTTGTGAAGCCTAAAATCTTGTTTGTAAACCATGTTCATACTCTGGATCTTTTTCACCATTGATACCGTCAATAAGGTCAAGTTTAATTAGCGTATTGAAAGTCTTGCAAAAAATGTCTCTTGTGAACCACAACTGCCCATACTAACCATTTGACCGAAAAGAATCCGCTGACTTACTGCACCGAATAGGCTTGTTCACACAATATCCAATGTACGCATTGAATATAGTATATCGTACACAGTCTGAATATCTCTTGTATGTTGTGGTTGTCGATTTTGTTAATTTCACTACCTGTTTGAAAAGGGAAAAAGCCCAACTAACAATTTCTTGAAATCTATCATTCTTAAATTGATAGCTATACACATCAAATGGCAAAGCATCATATAAATCATTTTTTGACTATTTGATCATTCTTCCATTCATAGTCCTTTTGATTTTGTCATTACTTGGGTTTTTTTCAACTTCATTAAATTCTATATTCATTATTTAAATTCCTTTGTTATTATGCAATATTTTACCACCATATATTGGAAAGTATATTTTTTACATATTTTTCAAGCTATAATATATCATAAAAATGTCATATATTTTTTATTGATAAATGCTGATCCTAAAAAAATTACAACATTTAATAATTACAAATCTGTTATAATATTGTGTTCATGAGTATCATGCATCTATGACAATAAAACCCACACCGTTTAGGCATGGGTTTCGAAGTTCGCAACAATTAATTAAATAAGATTTTACCTTTTTTGCCTTTTCTTATTTGACAACATAGGTGGGCAATCGCCTTCCCTTGTGCGCCTTCGTGATACTACCAGTAACCATCTCCCTGATAGACCTCCTCTTCAGTTCATTGATTTTTGCCTTCATCGTCTACTTATCAAATTTGACGTTAAACAGGTCATCTTTAATGTGCGTGATGACCATATCATAAATACTGAAGCGGTATGTCTTGAACGTTAAGAGACTCAAAAGTGAATCAACCTTCGCCGAATCGAATCGATCAAGTACGTAGGATTTAATAATATTAGGCTTATCTTTCTGCTTCACCTTAAAATTAAATAGTATCTTATCTTCGTGACGCTCCAGCTAGAACACATGGCGTACGATATTTAAACGCTGAATTATTAATTTATTATTCATATTGACTGCCTATCAGGTTGGCAACTTGCCTTATCAATTCATCCCACTGCTCCTCGCTAAGATCAATTGACCAGCGATAGCCATAATTTCCCCTTATGGAACCGATGCGTAAGACAAGATTTCCCTATTCATCAATCGAGATGATGAGATCGTCAATGATTAGTCGATCCTGAATTTGATTAGTAAGGATTTGGTAGAGTGCAACTAACTTGTGTTGTTGCCTGATTGGGAAGATTCTGGTAACCGCTGGAAGCCCGTTATCCACCTCTACTGGATTTAACAAGACTTCAAAGATGATTCGGTCACTATATACTTGAAATGTAATTTGTTCGTTTAATTGCTAGTTATTATTCATTGTTTTTTACCTTTGTATAAAATATTTATCGAATTGATTATTTCTTCTTTGTCCTAAATTGCAACCCCTGCAACTATTCTTGATTTGGGGAGTGACCCCTTGCCAATAAGTCTATAAACGTGAGAGATAGACTATCCAGTCAGTTGCAGAAGCTGTGTAGTTGTTAAAAATTTTTCGTCTTGCATTGTTGATCTACCTTAATGGGTAATGGTTATACAATATTAATTGTGAGGAAAGTGATTACGGAAAATTATCAGAGATTAGATGATGTTAGTAAAGATTGGCATGATAATTTCGATATGGCGAATTTTCAGGTATAACCGTAGATGACCTGTATCATTTTTAAATCTCATTTAACAGGATACCATTAACCTCTTTGTCCTCGATTCCAAGATAGCGCATCGTGATAGCTGGCGAAGTATGGTTAAACCTTTTGCAGATTACCTCAAACGACACACCGAATTTTGTACGCTGAATGTACCCCCATGTTTTCCGCAATGAATGGGTTGAGTAGTTTCCTTGCATTCCCTCGGTCCAAGTCTTAACCATCTTCGATACGGTTTCCCTCGTCAATGGTTTCGGATTGCCTTGTTCATCTTTGTTCCTACTTTGGAAAAGGTAATCTGAATCTGTAAAGGGTGTTGTTTTAAGGTAATGATGTAGTGCCTCGTAAATCGTATGGTTGACCATGAGAACGTTCTTCTTTTTGGTTTTTTGTTCTACGATTTGCAAAGTTTCACCTGCTGCTAGATTTCGAACATCGCCAACCTTAACATTCAGTAGATCAGAAATCCGCAAGCCGTTGTTGATTCCCATGACAAAGAGTAGGTAGTCACGTGGACTATCCTTCTTCAGCTTACGTTTAATTTGCTTGATGTGCTTTTCATCACGGATGGGATCGACCGTAATATTACTTCCTTTTGATGGGTGGTTCGGATTGTTGCCGTTTAGCTTGCCCATAGTCATCTCCTTTAGCATGAAATCTAACTATATATTTTAAATATTATATAACTTAGAATACAAAAACTCAATAAAATAGTATTACAAAAGACCGAATTGGCTATCTATCAGAAATAACACAAATATATCCAAATATTTCAAATCTAACTTATACTGAAAAGTTAGATTCGAAGATCCCTAACAAAGGGACTTGCTTGGCTGATCGAAATAGTATAAGTATTAAAAATATTTATCAGAAATTGGATGTTTCCTACAAAACCAATATGAAAGGTTATGTTCCCACATTTCAATGCATCTGGTGTAATTCCTCCATTCCTACCGACACTCCCTCATGGTAGTCCGGGATCACTTGCGCCCTATACAGTGTTGTTAGTCAATTTGGTTGAAAGATTCGCAACTAGTAGTGAGCGAATCGAAATCCTAAATGGATTCCTCCGTTACCGTCTAGAATTAAAGAAGATTGGTATACGAAGAGGTTTTCAATGGATAGATGGAAGTTTTGTCGAAAATGTTGAAACAACACGGCAACGACCACCAAAAGATATTGACATTGTCACTTTTGCTGACCGACCTGATTCAATTGCGAATGACCAACAGTGGGTTGATCTATTCAATACGAATAAGCGTCTTTTCGATCCTCCTGCTACGAAAGATGATTATCAATGTGATGCCTATTACATTGATCTCGGTTTACCAGCACAAGTAATCGTCAACCGAACTTCATACTGGCATGGATTGTTTTCTCACCAAAGAGAATCCTTTTTATGGAAAGGAATGCTTAAAGTATCTCTAAGTGACGATGAAACTGAATGTTTCGATATCCTCGACACGCTAGTAGGAGGTGCATGAATGCCTCAAAAATTGCGTAAAGATAGCTTGAGTGCTGAATTGGTTTCCATAGAAGGGTTACTGAACGAAGCCAGAGAGATTGGTGATGTAGTTGGTATGCACCAATATGAACATAGGCGTAATATTATACAACATGAAATTGAGCAGATAGATGCTTCAGGTGCGCTTGATAACACCGCAAGTGTTGCTTTGTTCTTTGGAGGAAAACCTGTTTTTGGGTCAAGAGGAATCTTGGCAGATTTTGCAAGCGATGCCCTTAAAGAGTTTCAGGGATTGGTAAGCAGACTTCAAGCAACGGAAATTTTAGGTGAACTTGGTTCGAGGGGGAGGATACCCGATATCTCTAGCAGCCAACTAATGATCACTGAACTCGCAAGAGGTTCATTTGGCTTTATACTTGATGAAAATGTTGATCAGTTTCCATTAGTTAAAACAAATCTGCGTAATACTGTTGATAAAGTAGTAAAGATAATTGAGAAAACAGGCGGTCAGAGTCGAGACGATTTTGATGAAATTATATCAATTCTTGACGGTAGATCATTAATATCGTTGAGAAAATTATTCTCAAATTTAGACAACTCAAAAGCAACTTTAAGGGTTGTCGAGGGTGAAAAGGATTTCTGGCTTGATGAGGATGCCATCCAGAGGGGAAAGGCTAGAACAGAAACCACCACCATTGAAGATACCACATATGAACTGGAAGGAGTTTTGGTTGGTTTTTTACCTGAGCACCGAAAATTTGAGATTCGTACTGAAGGCGAGATACTGTATGGGACAGCAACTCAAGATGCAGTGGACCAGTTTAATGCTTACCTTAAACAAGGCACTAGTATTTTAAATGAAAAATGGAGAGTGTCACTCGACATTCGAATTGTCACACCATTAAATAGACCTGAGCGCAAGCATTATCGGTTAGTGGAATTCATAGAAAAAATTGTTGATTCAGGAAAACCTGATAGCAACAATTAGAATGTATTTTTTTTGTTCCATCTTGATGAGTGGAGAAACGATTTGGCAAAAAAATTACCAATAAATCCAGACAGAAATGATCATCTCACTGGTGCAATGATGCAGGCAGCGGTTGACGCATTCCGAGAGGGAAAAGCAACGAGGGAAGAAGTCAAATCGAGGATTGACCGGGTGGTTCGTACAAATTCAGTGTCAAAACCGATGCAAGATAAGACCCCGAAAGGTTCGAGAATCCATCATGATCATCCAATAGGGAAAGACTTGGATAGTTTGTTAGATGGGGACCTGACAGTAGAAGAGGTTATCGAGCGATCTCACGAAACTACTGAAATGACAGATGAAGAGCATAGAAAATGGCATGAAAAATTAAAGGAGAAATAATTTTTAATGCTGCGAATGTCATTAGTTGGCTTTGGGTAAATTCTCGTTTGGTTCCCTGTTTGGGACTTTAATTAGTGATGCTTCTTGGGAGCTATACAGGCTTGTACATACTGGTACATTAGCAGTGAACATAAAAAGAAAAAAACAGTGTAATTTGTTTTGGATATTGTGACAATGTGTCGTTATCTTAGTAAGATATGCTTGAGCCGGTGTTCAATGAGGCAAGTTGTACATTCTAGATTGAACCCCGGATTGTACAAAAATTAAAAGTGCAGAAGTACAAGTAGATGTTGGAATATACGGTTGGGTGAAGTGCATCGCCACCATTTCTAAGTCCTTGATGTTTAAGGCAAATATAGAAACCCTGCTTTCGCAAAGAGAGCAGGGTTTTCCTGTTTTGGGGTAATTTGTAGGCAGATTCAAACAATCCTTTCATGCATTCAGGCCAAAGCATGAAAAAGCATCCATCGGTTTTGCCCTAATTCTTTCCGCAGCCACAGCCTCTTTCGCCGACCACTCCCACCCTGGAAAACACTACCAAGCAAAATGGTGCTAACCCCACAGCGGACAAGTTGAGGTTACGTTACCAGGCCAGACACGGGCGGACTGCATGACCACCACCTACGCCATACAATTGATTTTGGGAAAAAATGGGCAGGAAAGAGCCTAGGGCAAGCCCTCTCATATTCGTTGCAGACGGGAGAACAGGCGGGGATCGTGCCAATGCTAATTTTGGAAAGCACAAAGGCGGAAGTATTTCACCCGGCTGAATAGCAACATTCAGCATTTTGATTTGTCGATTGATACTTGGGAGATGGAAGGGGGATAAAAAAAGCCCTCCCGTTTCCGAGAAGACTTTTGTGTAATCCTGTTGGGGGGAGCAGTGACTATCTTGTCACTACAATCTCAGGCCCAAGTCTGGCCAACGCTAAACCGAAGACCTAATCGTCTAGACTCCCATCGTTTCCGTGGCGCCGCAGCCACTACCATCGACGGGGTGGAGGTGGCGGGCCATTATCAACACAGCGTCCACGGCGGTCGCTCCAATGAGTGCCACGGGGGCAATGTGGTGGAGGTGGCGGGCCGTTATCAACACAGCGTCCACGGCGGTCGCTCCAATGAGTGCCACGGGGGCAATGTGGTGGAGGTGGCGGGCCGTTATCAACACAGCGTCCACGGCGGTCGCTCCAATGAGTGCCACGGGGGCAATGTGGTGGAGGTGGCGGGCCGTTATCAACACAGCGTCCACGGCGGTCGCTCCAATGAGTGCCACGGGGGCAATGTGGTGGAGGTGGTGGGCCGTTATTAACACAGTGTCCACGGCGGTCGCTCCAATGAGTGCCGGGAGGGCATTTGGCAAAAGCCTCTCCAGGGATCAAAACGAACCCCACTAGAAACAGGAGGGCTGCGAAGCACATTCCATATGATTTCATGCGTACTCCTTTCTAATCGTTTATCAAGCGTACCCAAATGGATTATTGTTGAAATCCATATCCACTTTCTGGAAAAGCTGTGAAACATGTAATTTCATAATTTATAGCACGCGCTCAAAATTATTCCAAAGAAGGGAAGCGATTTTTTTTGGACAGAATCGGGTGGGGGGAGATAAGATTGGGTTCCTCAGCAGAATCTGTGGGTACCCTTGGGTATCGGCATGGAGCCAATTTTTTGATATAAAGATATTTTTACCCAGTCGAATGTGGGAAGTTCATAGGATCGCTTGGTGACCACCTTTGCCTTGTTGTTAAAGCCCTCCACACAGTCCAGGGCAATCGTATTTTTTGCGCGAAACCAGTTGAGCAGGAGGGGCGGTGAGCTCTCAACATTTTGGCAATCTTTTTCATCGGTTTGATCTTGGATCGCATGGTTCTTGTACACCAGGCATCAAGGAATTTGTCAGCCCAAGCCGGAGAACTGTAACGCCAGAATAGCTGAAAATCTTCCTTGAGTAAGTAGGCGCGGACGGTCCTGAGGTTGCATGCGAGCAGATCCTTCAGTCTCTCCACCTGCTTTTCGGTCAGCTTTTCTGGTCGCTTCAAGAGACACCAACGGCTCTTTGTCAGGAGAGGGTCTTTCCCCTTTTTCTTGAGTTCTTTGCTCTCATCGGCTCTGACCTCGTCGATTGCCTTGCTCATGTGACTCATGCTATGAAATCGGTCGAGAATATTGACGGCGCCCACTGCCTTTTAGGCAATGACGGCCAGATAGGGTTTCCACATGTCACTGCAAATATACCGCAATTGCCGAGACCTTGCCTTGCCGTGCCGAGGCAGTCGAAAAATTCCCTGAAAGTTTTGGCGGTACGGTCGGGCCCGATCCAGATCAGGCGCCTCTTTCCCCGGTCAAGTTGATACACCAGGGTGACAAACTTATCCTTGCGTTTGCGCCAGCAGATTTCGTCGATGCCAATGGCAGTGATCCTATCGATGTTACGATGTGCGAGCCCCCAGTTGACCGCCATCTCCACCGACTTGAAGATCATGTTCCAATTTGTTTTAAAGATTTCGGTCACTTCCTTCAAAGCGTGAATTGCTGCGTATCAAGGCCCACCAAAATCATTTCAATTTCCTCCACGATCTCCTGCTGACGGAGGGTATTGAGACGCAGGTGCAAGGTGTTGATTAGCGTTTCGAGATGTTCCCGTGCCCCCTCCATCTGTTGCAAACGCATGCGATTTTCCCGCAGCAGAGAGACCAGCATTGTCCGAAAGAGTCCCTGGTAGAGCAACTGCCACTGCATGGCTTCAAGGAGGAGCGTATGATTACAGGTGGTGTCGACATGCACCACGGGCGTGGATTCCGGGATATCCAAGCAGGGGGGAACCTGCTGTCTTTGGAGGGTATGTTCTCCATGGGCAAGGACATTGAGGTTTAGAGGAACAGAGGTTAGCGATAAATGATCCATCACTTGCTGGACGCGTGGGAGAATCTCATCGACGGTGGTCGGGCCGGGAAAGAAGGTTCCACGGTTTGGTTTTTCGAGTTTTGCCGCCAATCTTCCCCCCATGATGAGGACCTCGTCAAAGGAGGTCGACTCGACTTCAAGAGCACGGACCAGTTGTTCGTTAAATCCGCCACAGAACCCGCGCTCCGATCCCAGGACAAGCAGCACGGATCGCGGCGTGGTAGTGGGCATGGCAAGAGTGGGTTTACTTTTGAGCAGTAACCCCATCCCCTCCAGGACCGTGGCCAAGGCCTGTTTCTGCTGTTGTTCGAGGCGCATTGCCCGATGCAACTCCACCTCGGCCATATTTTTCATGGCACCAACGATTTCACGCAATTCGAGATAGAGCTCCATGCGGATTCGCTGTTGTGCCTGTTTACTCATGAGTGTTCCAGCAAGCGATGCACCATTGTTGCCCACTCTTCCTGTGAATGCTCCAGCCCCAGGTGGTTAGCGTCCACTTCGGTTTCAAGCCGCTGCAACACCTGGGGCACTTCGGTAGGGAGAACACCGTCAAGCAGGTGTTCGTTGTAGGCGATCAACCAGGCCATCTGCGCCTCGGCGCTGACCGGATGCAACCGTTCCTGAATAAAAATCGCGCGCAGGACACGCCCTCGCGCCAACTTGGCCTCCATGGCAGGTTCCAGGCGGGTGCCGAAGCGGGTGAACGCCTCCAGTTCGAGAAACTGAAGATATTCCAAGCGGATGCTGCCGACCAATTTTTTAATTGCCGCATCCTGCGCTTTCCCTCCAATACGGGAAACCGAACGGGTGACGTCGATCGCCGGCAACACGCCCGCGGAAAACAGCCTTTGATCCAAATAGATCTGGCCATCGGTGATTGAAATGAGGTTGGTGGGGATATAGGCGGAGATTTCGCCCTGCTTGGTCTCGACAATGGGTAGGGCGGTCATGGAACCGCCGCCCAGCTCCGGCGCCAGCACGGTGGAGCGCTCCAAGAGACGTGAATGCAGATAAAAGATATCGCCGGGGTACGCTTCACGTCCCGGAGGTCTGTGGAGCAGCAGCGACAGTTCCCGATAGGATTGGGCATGCTGACTGAGGTCGTCGTAAATGATCAGCGTATCTCTCCCCTTGCGCATCCAGGCCTCGGCAATGGCACAGCCCGCAAAGGGGGCCAGGTAACGGCAACCGGAAAGTTCATTGGCCTCGGCGACGACGAGCACTGTATAGGAAAGGGCCCCGTGTCGCTTGAGAATGTCGAGGATGGTCGCCACACTGCTGCGGGTCTGCCCTATGGCGACATAGATGCAAAAGACGTTTTCCCCGCGTTGACGGAGCAGGGTATCCAGGGCAATGGAACTCTTTCCCAGGCCGTTGTCGCCGATGATCAGCTGGCGCTGGCCCTTGCCAATGGGAATCATGGTATCGATGATGCGATTGCCGGTATAGAGTGGACGGCTGACAAAGTTCCGGTCGAGGATTGCCGGGGACGGTGCCTCCAGCACTCCTCGATGCTCGATAACCGGAGGCGCCTGACCATCGAGCGGGCCGCCGAAAGGATCAATCACCCGTCCCAGCAGGGTATCGTCGACACCGATATCCAAACGACGGCTGGTACGCGTTACCCGAATACCCGAGGCCAGGTGGGGCCCTTGATGGAGGATGATCGCCCCTAGCCTCTGGGGATCGAGAAGAAAGACAAGCGCTGTGGAATCATCTTCCATCAGCAGAACTTCATCCATCATGGCCGAGGGCAGCCCGCGAATCCAGACAATACCATCGCCAACACTGACGACAGTGCCCTGTTCACTTAGCCGCAGGGTGAAGCGATAGGTTTCCGGCAGATGGAACGGACTGGATTCATTGGGCTTCAAGGCTAAGGCTCCTTGCAAAAAACGCGAGCTCATCGCCAAGATCGGCCTGCACCACCTGATCGCCGATGCTCAGTCGGAACCCGCTGAGCAAATCTGCGTCCTGGTTGAATGCGCAGAGCGTCTCTTTGTCCAGAACCCGTAAAAGGCCGTCTTTTAGCTGTTGTTGCTGTTCCTGGTCCAAGGTTCTGGCCGTGGTCACGTTCACCGCCGCATGGTTGTGGCAAGCAGCGGCTTGCAGCAGGGATCGTTCCGCCTCCGGGAGCTGTGCAAGATCCTCCAGAAGGATGCGCAGGATCACCTGATCCAGTTCACTCCCCGCCATGCGCGCAAGCATCTTGCTGGTCAGGTGCAAGGCGGTCTGTGCGGCCAGGGATTGCACCTGCCGCCGTTGGTTGGCCAACTCTTGCTCGGTCAATGTCAACAAGCGAACACGTTCCGCCTCCGCTGTCTGCCGCACTTTGACCAGAGCGGCTTCCTGCTCTCTGGCCAGCTCCAGATGAAGCGCTTCCTCTTGTCGAGTCTTCTCCTGTTCCCATTCGGCCATATTTTGTTCATATTGAGCCTTCAGGGCAAGTGCCTCCCGTTGCTGCTGTTGAGCCGCCGCCAGTTCCCGGTTGAGCGCCTCCCTGCGATCGGCGATTGCCTGTTTGATCGGCTTATAAAGGAAGCGGTGCAACAGCCACAGCAGCACCAGAAAGTTGATGATTTCCAGAACAAAGGTAAAAGGATCTATGTTCATGGCACAACCATTTAGCGCAGCATGTATTCAAGCAGCGGGTTGCGAAAGAGGATGATCAAGACCACGACCAGGGTGTAGATAGCCAGGGATTCGATCATTGCCAAACCGATGAACAGGGTGCGGGTGAGCGTCTTTTCCGCCTCCGGCTGTCGCGCCAGGGCATCGAGGGCTTGGCAGATGGCCTTGCCCATGGCGTATGCGGGAACTGCGGTGCCCAGGGTGATGGCCAGTGCTGCCGCCACCGTGGAAACAAGACTGAAAAGATGGAGATCACTCATGGTTGATTCCTCCCGATAGGAATTGGGCAAGAGCCCGGGAACACTGTTGCTGTGGTAAGCCCCCTCAGTCAGGGGCCTCGACATTTTTCTCGGCAATCGCCTCAAGGCCACTGCCAATATAGAGCAGGGCCAAGGTCCCGAAAATATAGGCCTGGACCAAGGCTTCAATAATATGCAGCATCAACAGTGGGATCGGCACCAGGAATCCGGCTACCATCAACACCAGCATGGCCGCCATCTCCAGACTCATGATGTTGCCGAACAGGCGGATGGCCAGCGCCAGGGTTCGGGTCAGCTCACTGATGAGATGAAAGGGGAGGAGGATGGGGCTGGGGGCGAGATAATGGCGGAGATGGGCCTTGAGCCCGAGGGTACGGATGGCGAACCAGTGCACCGAGGAAAAGACCAGCACCGCCAGGGCCGCGGTCACCGAAAGGTCGGCCGTTGGTGAGTGCAGCCCCGGAATCAGGCCAACCAAATTGGCCACCACCAGGAAGATCCATAAGGTGGCGATGAAGGGGGTGACTTCACGGTAGCTCTTGGGAACAACCTCGCGCACCGCATTGTCCATCATCGTGTAGACGGTTTCTGCAACAATGCGCCAGGGGTGGTCCAGTTGCCCAAGGTGCCGTTTGACAAGAGCGCTGACAACAAGCAGCATCGCCATGACGCCCCAGGTGGTGAGCAGGGACATGCTCAAGGAAATCGGACCGAGCTCCAGGTAGGCCTCATTCATAGCTTGCCTCGCAAATACCAGACAATGTTCCAGATGCCGGCGGCCACCCCGAGTATGATGCAGCTGACGGTCCAGCGTGTGCCGAAACTCTCGCTCAGTGAATCGAGCCAGCTTCCCAGGTAGGCTCCGCCGACAATGGGAATGATCATGAGCAGGCCCAAGGTGCCGCCATAGAGCAACAAACCGAAAAAGCCGGCACGCTGCTGTTCCCCCTTCTTTTGCCGTTCGCTGTCGCGCTGCACAGACTGCTTGAACTCTTCATTCTGCGCCATATCCTTCTCCCTGGCGATTCATTTCCCAGAGTTTGCGCGTGAGTGCCTGCTCCATCTGCAGGTAACTCGTCTTGGTGGTCCGCAGGCCCTGGTCCGCAGCCTGCCAGACCTGCTCCATCTGGGCAATGAGCTGGTCCCGGTCCCGGCTGTGGATGAATTGACTGGTCGAGAGCCGCAGCACATTATCCCGGAATACGACAACCGCTCCCGGCTGCGCGATGTACCACCAGCCCTCATCCTCGATACGAACCCGGGCCAGGCCCGGTTGAAGGCAGGTGACAAAGGTTTCGTGCCGGGCCTGCAGGCCAAAACTGCCGCCAGGATCCTGGGCAATGAAGCTCAGAGCCCGTTCACTGTCCCACTGGCGGGAAAAATCCTGGAGGATGCAGTGAAAGGTGTTCATTGATCCATGGTCCCCCGCATATAGCACTGTGCTTCATCGATACGGTCGAACCTGCCGTTGAGAAAGCCTTCGCAGTCGGCAAGCATCGCCTCCAGGGGCACACTGACCCCCGCGATTCCGGTGTGGTCCGCGACCACGCTGAACGGTTGGGTGAGATACCTTTGCAGCTTGCGCGCCCGATCGACGATGGCACGATCTTCGGCAGAGAGCTCTTCAATGCCGAGAATGGTGATGATGTCTTCCAGCTCTCGATATCGGGCCAGGTGGGAGCGGACTGCCATGGCCACACTGTAGTGGCGTTCGCCGAGCTGGTAGCGATCCATCATCCGGCTGCCGGAAAGCAGCGGATCGACAGAAGGGTAGATCCCCTTGGCCGCCTGCTGGCGGGAAAGAATGACGCTTGTGTCGAGATGGTTCATAATGGCCGAAACTGCGGGATCGGACATATCGTCAGCAGGGACGTAGACTGCCTGGACCGAGGTGATGGATCCCGCCTTGGTGGAGAGGATGCGTTCTTCCAGGGCGGCCACCTCGGTGACCAGGGTGGGTTGATATCCGACCGTGGCCGGCATCCGTCCCAGCAACCCGGAGATTTCGCTGCCGGCCTGCACGAAACGAAACATATTGTCCATCAGGAACAGGACTTCGGCCTTTAGGGTGTCGCGCAGGTATTCCGCATAGGTCAAGGCGGAAAAGCCGACATGGAATCGCACCCCGGGCGACTCATCCATCTGTCCAAAGATCAACAGCGCGCGCTGCAGTACCCCGGAATCGCGCATTTCATGCCAGAGTTCGTGTCCTTCCCGCATGCGTTCCCCCACACCGGCAAAGACGGAGGCCCCGTGATGGAGGGTGCTGACCGCATGCATGAACTCCATCATCAACACAGTCTTTCCCACGCCTGCCCCGCCGAACAGGCCGGTTTTGCCGCCTTTGACAAAGGGGCAGAGTAGATCGATCACCTTGATACCGGTTGTCAGGATTTCACTGGCAGGGATAGTGTCATTCAAAGAGGGGGGCGAGGCGAGGATGTTGCGATACTCACAGGGGGGGAACTGCGGCTGTTTATCCAGTGGCTCGCCAAACATATTGAGCATGCGCCCCAGACATTCCGGGGCAACCGGTACATGGATAGGGGCGCCGGAGTCGTGCACCGACATGCCGCGCCAGAGGCCGGCTGTGCTGTGGAGGGCGATAGTTCGTATGCGTTGAGGGGCAAGATGCTGATATACTTCCAGCAGAATCGGATGACCGTGGTCGGTGACGTGAAGCGCCTGGTTGAGTGGCGGCAGATAGCGGGTCTTGATGTCGACCACGGGGCCGTGGATGGCTTCGATCTCACCAACAGGCGATGACTGAACCGACGCGCCAGCGGCGGAATGTGGTTGATGGAATGTCATGGAGCGCACCTTTTTCTTGGAAAAGCCTGGATTAACGGCCAAAAAGGATCACCACGCATTGAGCTGCATTGCTTTTTTCTCCAGAGGTTGTCCCGTAAGCGGAGAGGAAAAGCCTATATTCTTTAGGATGCCTTACCTTATGACTTTTTTCAATGAGGATGATTTTTTATAAGGAATTCATCGTCGCCAGATGAAGCGATGCAGCGGTAAAATTTGGTTTCAGTACAACGCCCTCGCCAATGAAATGGGGGGCAATAGTACCTGTTTTCAGGCAGATGAAGGCTGGTCGTTTATGACAGTGGCAAGAAGAAGGTTTGCTCTGAATGAAGATTATGTGGACAGAGGTCAACAGGGCTGCATTCCGCTGATGTCGTTGATGCTCAGGCGTTTTCCGCTGGAATGCGAATTTTCTGCACTGCGGCCAGGGAAACGGCGCTCATCGCTGCGCCCACGACAAAGGGGATGCGGTGGTCGATCATCCAGACCATGCCGCCGAGAAAGGGGAGAAAAACGGCGGCAATGTGGTTGATGGTAAAGCCCACCGCCGCACTGGGGGCAATATCCTTGGGGTCGGCAATTTTTTGGAAATAGGTGCTGATGGCGGTGGTGAAATTGAAGAGGATGTGATCGAGGATATACATGCAGACCACCACAATCTTGGACCCGGTAAATCCATAGGTGAGAAAGACGAGGATGAGCCCGGCGTATTCGACACTCAGCACCCGCCGCTCCCCGAACCTGAGGATCGCCTTGCCGATGTAGGGATTGAAGAAATAGTTGATCAGGTTGTTGAGGATGAAGAGAATGGTCACCGTCTGCACCGAAAAGGAAAAGACGCCGACAAGCAGGTAGACCGAGAAGGCTACGAAAATTTGTCGTCGTGCACCCGCCATAAAGGTCAGAAAGTAGTAGAGCGCATAACGTCTGCGCACAATCATCTTCTTGTGTTGGGCAATGATAGCGGTTTTCTGCGGTTTATGGAACAGACCCCAAATCCCGATGAGCGCTACCGCCCCGCCTAGAATCAGATAGATCCATTGATAGTCGAGGAATTTTCCCAAAACGAAGAGCAGTCCGGCGGTGAGGATCGCGGCTGCCGCTGATAAACTACGCAACCGGCTGAAGACCATCGGGGTGATTTCCTTCCTGAAATGTTGCAGTACCAGCGACTGGTTCATGGTGGCGTAGTAGTGGAACCCGGTGCTCATCAACAGGGTTGTCGCCAGTATACCCCAAAAATCGGGGAAAAATCCGGTTGCGGCAAGTCCGGCGCCGAGAAGGGTGACGGAGAGCGCTGCAATGGTGGGTTCGGTAAACAGCAGCATCAGGTACACTGCCAACAGCGAAAGAAATCCCGGAATTTCCCGGATGGACTGGATTGCGCCGACATGTTGACCGTTGAGTCTGGCGATCTCCACCGAGAAATTGTTGAAGAGGATCATCCAGGTTTGCAGTCCCACCACGGAACAGATGGTGAGGATGATGAGAAAACGAAAAATGGGCTGCGATTCTTTTTCCACCATGCAGGTGCCTTCCTTGTTTTCATGGGTCCGAGGTTCTGGGCAATATACTGCGCACCGGGAATAATTTCTCTTAGGTAAACCCCCGGCTTTGCCGGGGGACTCACAAAGTTTGACGGATCCTGCAAAATAAAGAAGCCTCCGATTTCGTGGACCGCTCAAAGTCACGAAAAAGGAGGCTTCATGAACGACATACAATGTTTAAGCCACACGAAATGGGATTGCAAGTTCCATGTAGTGTGGATACCGAAATGCCGGAGGAAAATGCTTTATGGTCAACTTCGGAAAAGCCTTGGAGATGTATTTCACGAATTGGCCCGGCAAAAGGAAAGTCGGGTTTTGGAAGGACACCTGCAACCCGACCATGTGCATATGCTGATCTCCATACCGCCGAAGTACGCGGTGTCGCAGGTGGTGGGTTATATGAAAGGGAAAAGTGCGATTCATATAGCGCGCACGTATCTTGGCCAAAAGAAAAATTATAGCGGAATGAGCTTTTGGGCTCGAGGGTTTTTGTTTCAACAGTTGGTGCCGATGAAGAGGTTGTGCGGGAGTATATCCGCGATCAGGAAAAAGAAGACCAACGTATCGAGCAACTGAACCTGTTTAAATAGGCGACCACCGAATGGTGGTCAGTTGATCTGTTAAATATACCGCTTTGAGCGGTTCTAAAGCCGTTAAGCCACCGGCTTTGCCGGTGGTTACTGACTGCATGGCAGAGTGATTGTTGGGCGACCAATCTCCATGCAGGCTCCTCTCGGTAAATGCTTAAAGAAGTGCTTGCATTTGAGGTGTTGCCAGTCATGAGATAATGGTTAATATGCTAACTATTATGACGACGACGAATCTCAACGATTGCGAGCAAAGCGACGTTCCCCTTGCTATGGAAGAATCCCTGCCGGTATTGATGGCCACCTGTGTGAAATGTATGCGGGAAAGCCTGAATGCACGTTTTGCGCAACGAGGTGCCGGGATCAGTTCGGAGCAGTGGATTGTACTGACTCATTTGACCCACCAGGATGGTATTTCCCAGCAGGAGCTTGCCACACGGTGCAGCAGGACAGAGGTGTCTGTTTTTAATTTACTGAAAAAACTCGAGTCTTCCGGGTTCGTTCTCCGTCTACGCGATCCGGTCGATGCCCGTTGCAAGCGAGTTTTTCTCACCAGCGAGGGCCGCAAACAGCAACGGTCGCTCCTGCCTGTTGCACAAGAAAACATGGCCCGCATGTGTGCGGGGGTGGGAAAGGACGACCTCTCACAGGTTACGGCCATTTTACAAACAATCCTCCTGAATGCACAGCAGAGTAAAGCTGAGTGCCGAGTAAAGGGAAAAATTAATTAACCTCTTAACCAAACTGCGGGCGTCTGCCCCAGGGAAGCATCCTTGGCCCATGCAACAGAAAAATTCGGTATATCTGTACCGTACATGTCGGCGCCACGGTAGATGCATTGCCGCATGTTGAACAGTACCTTTCCTATGAATATGAGTAACGTACAAATTGTTGGCCTGCTGACCCTGCTGTCGGCATTCCCTCCACTCTCTACGGACATGTACCTTCCGGCGCTGCCCTTTTTGCAGGAAACCTGGCATCAGCCCATGGAGGTGGTCAACTTCACCCTGTCCGGATTTTTCATCGGCTACTGTATCAGTCTGCTACTTTATGGGCCCCTCTCCGATCGTTTTGGACGCAGGCCACCACTGATTGTCGGCGTCAGCCTCTATATCGTTGCCAGTCTGCTCAGCGGATTGGTCAACGATGTTGTCAGCCTCATTGTACTGCGCGTACTCCAGGGGATTGGCTCCTCTTCCGGCGTGGTTATTTCCATGACCATCACCAAGGATCTGTACCAGGGGCGGGAACGGCAGCGTATTTTGGCCTACATGGCGATCATCATGGCGCTCGCTCCCATGCTTGCACCGATCATGGGAAGCCTGATCATGACCCGGCTTTCCTGGCACTGGGTGTTCTTTGTCCAGGCGGCAATGGGGATTGTCGCCCTGGGCGGTGTGCTGCGTCTGACTGAACCGCTGAAAACCTTTGTTCAGGGCAATATGCTGGCCTCCATGGGCAGAACCTACCTGAACCTGTTGGGCAACGGAAAATACGTGGCATTGGTGCTGCTGTTTTCCGTTATCGTCCTGCCCCATTTTTCTTTTATCGGCTCCGCAGCCAATATCTACATCAAACAATTCGGGGCGACAGAACAAGTGTTTAGTTATTTTTTCGCCTTTAATGCCCTGGCCATCATGGCCGGGTCCTTCTTCTGCTCGCGACTTCAGAAGATTTTGGCCGCACGGAACCTGATAACCATCGGTTTTGCAGGCATCCTGACCAGTGGCCTGCTGATGATTGGTGATATCTTTCCCGGCCCCTGGGGGCTCGCCATTCCCATGGCCCTGGCCTCTTTCTGCTTCGGTCTGAGTCGACCGACGAGCAACCATATCATTCTCGAGCAGGTGGAACAGGGAGCAGGGGCGGCGTCCTCGCTTATGGTCTTTCTCTTTTTTATGATGGGGGCCTTTGCCATGTGGTTTATCGCCCTGGATTGGGCCAATACGATTCATGTGATCGCCTTGCTCGCTCTGCTGAGCGGCGGCGCTGGGCTCGTGCTTTGGCTGTTGCTTCCGGTATTGGTCGTCAAGGGGAGCGAAGAAGCTGGGGCGTGCAGAGATTGAAAATGTGCAGGTGCTGGATCCCTCTGATGATGGTAGTACGCTTCCCTGAAGAGATAGGGAATCTGTCTGTCATTCCCGCCGAGGGGGGATGTGCAGTGTTGCGCCAGGATCCATGCGAAAAATGAATCATAATCCTGGCCTCAACACCTACAATTTTGATGGCCGTGTACAAAGGCACAACACTGAAAATCACCTAAGGCGAAATCAGCCTGCTACGAAGTTCGAAGCGCCGTTCCCCGGAGGGGACGAAAGCAGAGACAGCTATCATTTTTGTAATTTGGGCACTGTCATTGAAAAAACAATATTATTTCAATTCTCAAGTTGGTTTGTGAGGAGGAGCAAAAAGAGCAGAATTTACCCGTTGAAGGAGTTCGAAAGGGCAACGCTCAGCGTGAACAAAGAGCATTGAACCCCGTATTGTCAGGCTTGAGGGAACATGGCACCGGCCAGCTTCATCTGCAGGAGAAGTTGGCCGGTACTGGAATCAGCAGGCGGTTGTCTGTTCCTGCATGCGGCAGAGGTCGTACTGGAGTTGCAGGTTGGCAAAAAAATGATCATTTTCGCCAAAGTATCGGGCCAGGAGGACAGCTTCTTCGATCTGCAACCCCCGCCTGCCACAGAGCACACGGGTGATAGCCACCTTGTCGATCCCCGTATCTTTAGCGACACGGTAGATGGTGAGGTTTCGGGGGATGAAGTACTGGTGCATCAACAATGTGCCTGGATGGTCCTGGGTGGTGATCTGTGCTGACATGGCGCTCCCTCCTGTGCTGGTGATCGGTGGCCTGGAACTGCTACCGGGCATGGGGGTGATGTGCGTGTCCCCGGGGGAATGAATCGACCCATTGGCCTTTCTTGTCGTTCTCGTAAAAAGCCCCGAAAACGACGTTTCGAGCTTCGTTATACATTGATTTCACAAGGTGTGGTTTTCAGGTTTTTGACTTTTTACGATGCCCTCTTTCTTGAACAATCGGCAATAATAATGCCAATTGGCTCTGGATCGAGCGGCCCTATTGGGACAGTGCTGCAGAATGGTGTTTCGGCTGTTTGCCGAGAGGGGCAATGAGAAAAAGTTCTTTTGTTTTCAGTTCAGGGATTTGGTGCAGCGGAGCTTGGGGGCGTTGAAGGCGGGCGAGCCATGCGCTGTACATGCACAACTCTTCCCTTTGGTTGCGGCATTCATGGCAGTCAACGGAACTGCAGAACTGATGCATGCATGCCACTCTTCTGTTGCGAGGGGGATGCGGAGTTGTGGCGGGGAATGGTGCTTGACGGGACAAGAGTGAACGGATGTGTGCTCTAGGGAAGTAGAGGAAACAGTACCTTGAACGTACTCCCCCGGCCGGGGGCGCTGTCGACCAGGATCGCTCCTTGGTGCGCCTTGGCCAGGCCGAGCACCAGTGCAAGTCCCAGGCCGCGGCCAGTGAATTTGGTGGTGTAGAAGGGGTCAAACAGTTTTTCCATGACATCCAAAGCGATGCCGCAGCCGTTGTCGTTGACCTCGAGGCAGGCATAGGACACATCCGTCGGCCTCCAATTCACCGGGAATTTATACCGGTGTTCCAGGGGGATATTTTCCATGATCTTAACGCGCAGATTGATTGTTCCCGGATGGTCGGGTGGCTGGTTTTCAAGCGCCTCGATACTGTTGGTCATCAGGTTGGTGAGCATTTGTTGGAGCTGATCGATGTTGAGGGCGCTGATTGGCCCTGGATCGGGGAGGTCGGTATTGAACTGAATCGACTCCGGCACCAGGGGGAGGAGCATCGGCAGAAACCCTCGACAGGCAGCGGCAAGGTCGGTGGCCTGACGTTGACACCCGGAAATTCCCACATAGGATTGCATCAAGGTGCTGATGGAGGTGGCCTTGCGCACCGCCTCAAGGGCTGTGTGGAGATCCTTTGCGGCTTCCGCTGAGAGGTTCTGGTCGATGGCCATTTGGATAAAGCCGGCGACGGTCATCAGTTGGTTGTTGAAGTGATGCGCGATGGCACCCGCCATGCGTCCCAGACTTTCCTCCTTATGGAGCTGGCGGTTGAGTACTTCCAGTTCTGCCTGCTCCCGTTCCATCTGCACTCGTTTGCTGATATCACGAATGGCGGTGATGAAGAAGGAGTTCTTTTTGTGACAGAAGATCCGTCCGGTAATCTCTACCGGAAATATGGTTCCATCCTTTTTTTGATGCAGCCGCAGTGGGATGGAGATGAGTTGCTCATTGCTTTCGGCGCAGAATGGCTCTGCGACCAGCCAGCGCGCGTTCTCCGGTTCCGCCGAAAGGTCGCTCTCTGAATATTGCAGCAATTCTTGCCGAGTGTACTGATACAACTGGCTTGCCGCCTTGTTGGCCTCGAGGATTTGGCCGGTTGTGTTGTTGATCAGAAAAATGGCATCGGACTCGGCTTCAAACAGTTGGCGATACCGGTCTTCGCTGATCTGCAACTCAAGGTGGGCCAGTTGCATGCGATGGCGGTATATGGACAGCCATATCAGCAACACCAGGGAAATTGCGCCGAGCACCGAGGCAAGGAATCTGCCCATGTGCTTACCCAGTGCGGTGATTTCTCCCCGGATATCCGTTCTCAACAGGGCGATCGGCCTGCCTTCGATATTTTTGATAAGTTGATAAAGACAGCCCTCACGCAACAACGGCCGCGACTCGGGCGGGAGTTGCTGCAACTGGTTGAACACCTCTTGTTCGCCGGCAGTGAGTGTCTTGGCGGCATGGAGAACGAAGCCAACTTTGGTTTGCTGCCGCAGTTTTGCAAGAATGGTCTGGTTGAGGAAGCGCCCCATCAACAGGAGGCCGCGGGTTTCGCCATTACGTTCGCTGGTGTGAATGCCGGCGGCAACGAGCAGCATGAGGCCCTGTTCCGTATCAAGGATTCCCTTGCGTGGCGTGGCACTGTTCAAGATGGAATTGAGCAGTGTTTGGAGAATCGGGGCATCTTGATGTACAAAGGAGAGGTTGGTTTTCTCCCGGGTCATGGGATTGTAGACTGAGTTGAAGATGATGCGGCCGTCGCGGTGAACATAGACCAGCAGGTCAATCTGGCTTTCGCTGGAAAGATCGGCGGCATCCGGACAGGCGGAATCGATGAACGCCTGATTGGGGTGTTCGACAAAGACATAGGAGTCGTCCCAATTCGCCCAATCGAGGGTGAGATTGGAAAGCCCTTTAAGTTCCTGATCCAGGGCGGACCTGGCTCGACTGTTGTCTTCAAGCGCCTCCCTTTGTTCCAACTGGAGAAAGGCTGGCTGGATCACAAGGGTATCGATGAGGACAAGCGTGAACACCACCATGAGCAAACCAGCGGCAACCAGGAGCGGGGCCTGCCACTTGCGAGGATGCCGGGAGGAAAAGACAGCGGTGCTCATAAAGGGAATCTCCATTTTCTGGAGGTTGCTTAAGCAGGAACCAGGCCACTGCAGAAGTATTTTCAATGAATCATGATGCCTTCGTAGAAAGTCAAAATCCCGAAAAGCACATATTGCAAAATCAGCAACTTGCGAAGCTCGAAGCGTCGTTCTCGGGCCTTTTTATGAGAACGATGATGGGCTATTGTACAGTTTCCCCTTTCTGTATTAAAGAAAATGCACCGGCCATAGAAGAAAAATAATTAGCGTTCAGGGGCTGTTGCAAATGGTCGTGCGCAGTTCGAAAACAGCTGCCTTTTTCAGGTATGCATGAGCGCGCGAAGACGGAACTTGAGCCACAAGCGGTTGACATAGGTTATGGGAGGCCTGGATGGAGGAGGTGGGGGCGTGCTTTTTCCCGTGGCAGGGAACAGCAGATCGGCCAGATGGGGGGCCCCTGTAAAACGGCTGAACATGGCGCTGCAACCGGCGCAAGTGGTCACGATCTCCCGTCCATCAGCCTCGCTCAGCCTTTTCTGCGTCCATGCTCCGGCAAGTTCGGGGCGGACGAATCCAACAGCACCTCCTTCGCCGCAGCAAAGGGTGTGTTTGCGCTCATGCCGCATTGGAATGGCGGTGAAACCAAGATCGTGCAACAGGATGCGGGTTGCCTCCTGTGAACGGAGGTCATCCCGCAGGGGGCAAGGATCGTGGATGACCACTTCCCGCTCATGGCCGGTGGGGCGGGGGACGGGCGGCCTTTGGTGGTCGGCCATAAGGGTGAAGATGGTCTGTACGGCGAGCTCCGGTGCGTATTGGCGGAAAATTTTGGTGCAGTTGGGGCAGGTCGTGATCACGGTGGTTATGGAGTGAGCCTGCAGTCGGCGCTTGATCGAGTTGAAATTGGCGCTAAACGCCTTCGTATATCCAAGATCGTGCGAAGGTTTGCCACAGCAGGTGAGCATGATGCCCAGGCTGGGGATCAAATCCCTGAGATGTTGCACCATGCGCAGGGTAACCCCGGGGCGCGATCCGGGCAGGGCACATCCGGGAAAGAAGACCGTGGAGCAGCCCACGGGCAGGTCCAACCAGGAAAACAAGGAAGACATCCCCAGGGCTTCGTAGGTG
The DNA here is from genome assembly GCF_963665445.1 of uncultured Desulfobulbus sp. GTDB lineage: Bacteria > Desulfobacterota > Desulfobulbia > Desulfobulbales > Desulfobulbaceae > Desulfobulbus. The sequence goes on from NZ_OY762276.1 coordinate 25,535, forward strand.
AGCAGGGGGCGGTATGGCCGGGTATTGAATGGCCCAAGGGCAATGCGTTGCCGGCGCATGTCAAGAAAGAGGCCGCATGGATCGAGTTTCTGTGGGCATACGGCGGTGCAGAGCCCGCAGAGGCTGCAGTCGAAGGCCAGTTGCAACTGCTCGCACTCATTTGGGGCGATCTCGCAGCTGAGCGCTTTGGGCGACCCGTACTGCTTGAGAAAGGCGCAGTGACGGGTACAGGCGCCGCATTCGCTGCACTGTTCGGAGATGGCCTTGAGCCTGCTCTCGAGGGCTTGACTGAGGAGAGGATCGGGGGCCGGTCGCGGATGGCCAGGGGGCAGGAAAGAGCGCAGACGACGGATCATGGGCAGCATCCGTTTGGTGAGAGTGTCGGGTGCCTGCGCAGCAATGAAGGAGTGACCGCCGGGACCTTGGTCCAGGCGGTCTTGGTCAACGGCTCACTTAGCGGATTCAACCGGATTGCCCGCGCCTTTCCATGCAAAGATACCGCCGGGGTAGCGATAGACATTGGTGTAGCCCAACTTCTTTGCCCAGACAGCGCCATTGTGGCTGCGGGTGCATTTGACGAAACCGCAATACACCACGATGGTTTTGTTCTTATCCGGCCCCAGCAGTTTTTCATAATCCTCCAGGCTCTTGCCATCAGTTTCCTTGGCATCCCACTCGTTCATGTCGGGAATGGGAAAAAGAAACTGTTTGGCCCCGGGAACATGATTTTTGAGATAGGAATCCTTGTAGGGCATTGTGTCGATGATCAGCAGCTCCTTGCCGGCGTCGACCATTGATTTCAGCTCAGCTGTGGTGACAATTCCGTAACCGCCCTGCTGAACTTCCCGAGTGAGTTTAACCGCAACCTGTTCCGTGGTCACCTCTTCTTTGAATTTATCGTTGCCAAGAGAGAAGGCCGAAGCAGGGGTACTCAGGCCAAGGATCACCAGTCCGGCGAGAAGGCCTTTGCTCAAAAAATTTGTGTAGTGCATGGTTCACCCGTAGGTATGTGTTGTTCTTTTCGGTGCGGAATGACACATATTCATGTTCCCTCCTCACCGGGCTTTAAACTGCTTGCTTGAGTGATATGGCGTCTTTGCCAGAAGAGGCAGAGGATCGCGATCATCATGACGCTGTCCCGCACCATCGCCGTTTTTAATCCTTTATAAGCGTATTCCGGATCTTCGGGGCCAAAACAACCGCAGTCAATATCCAGTCCCAGGCTGATTCCGTAGCTCAGGACCCCCATGAACAGCACCAGCATCAAGGTAATGGCTGTCAGGCTGCCCCGTTTGTTGAACAGAAGACCAATGCCGGCAATCAGTTCCGTCAGAGGCAGGAGGATGGCGGTCGGCATGAGCAATGGTTTTGGCAGCAGGCCGAATCCACTTATAATCTGGGCAAAACGGGAAGGGTCAAACAGCTTTATTGCCCCGGAATAGATAAAAATCGCTGCCAGTACCCAGCGGATGCAGACAAAAACAGTCAGTCTGGTGATCAAAAACGGCAGGCGTCGCCGCAAGGTGGATTCGGATCGAGTCATGGTCAATGGAGAGTAGGCAAAGAAATAAAGTTAACAATTTAGTCTGAATTTGCCTTTTTCTCAAATAGGAAAAATTGATTCAAATTTTTCCTGTATCGCCTATTTCCCATTCCTGATTTTTGCATCAGCCTCCATAAAAGGTTTCCAAGGGTAACATTGTAGGAGTCGCGGAAGGGGCCGGGCACATGCAGATGCTTGCCCGGAGAAAATGATAAAACTGGAGTGAGGCAAATTGACCGGCAGGGGCGGAGTGGAGGATGGTATGGGGAGGTTGTCAAAAAAAAAAGCGATTTTTTTTAAACTTCTCTTCTTCTGTTTGGTGCGCGTCGAGAGGGGTGGTTGCTGGATTTGATGGGGAAAAATGCCTGTTTTTTCTACGGTATCATTCATCTTGGCTGAACGGTATTGTTCGTTTGTGAAATTACCGTGAGCATCGGTCAGGTCAATGGGGTTTATGAACAGCCGATTGCTGATTTTTTTTTATGATCAGGAAACTGGTGGAAGAATCCGCAAGTGATGCTTTGTACCTTGTGGCCCACTGTTTTCTCTTTCCGCGACGTTCACGGTAAGAATTTTTTGCGAGGCCCTCATTATTAGTCCTTTGGAAATCAAAAACCTCCCCTATAATGTATCCAGGAATGCAGAAAAGTTTGCAGTTGAGCGATGCCGCTGTGCGTGCCCTTGGCACAGGCACGCATGCCCAGAGAGCCTGTCGTCGCCGCACTGGAATGACCCAAAGAGGAGGAAGTATGCAGTTGACATCTGTTCGCACCAAAATCGCCGGGATCGCCGGAGGCTGCCTGATTGTTTCGTCAGCAGTGCTGGTGGGCTATAGTCTCTACACCGCCAAATCAAGCCAAAACCATGTGAATGAAAGGGTTTCCACCTTGCTTGAGACACGATCTCTGGATGGCCTGAAAAACCTGGCCAGCAACTACGCCGGAAAGATCAGGGCCGATTTTGACGTTGCTCTCGATGCGGCCCGTATCATGGCCAATGTCTTTTCGCTTTCGAAAGAGAGTGACAACAGCGGGGTACAGTTGGGACGCGACCAGATCAACGGTATTTTGCTCAAGGTGCTGCACGACAATCCCAACTTCAACGGCACCTATTCCTGTTGGGAACCCGATGCCATCGACGGAGAGGACAGTGCGTTCAAAACCGGACGGGACGGGAACAACAAACTCACCGGCCGTTTCACCCCCTACTGGAACCGGGATGAGAAGGGCAACATCGCGGTTCAACCCCTGGTTGAGTACGACACCCGTGACCGACATCCCAACGGTGTACTCAAGGGTGGCTGGTATATTAATCCACAGGAAAATCATACCGAGAGTGTTCTCGGGCCTCTGCCCTATATCGTCCAGGGAAAACAGGTGTGGCTGGCCACCATGTCGGTGCCGATTCTGGTGAATAATAAATTTTTTGGCGTGGCCGGATCCGACTATAACCTCGATTTTGTCCAAGAATTATCAAAGAGCGTTGACAAGGAGGTCTTCGACGGCCAGGGCGAAATCATTATCGTCAGCAACCAAGGGTTGATCGTTGCCCACAGCGAAAAGCCGGAACTTATCGGCGGCCCGCTGAAGAATATCGAATCCGAAGGAATCGATCAGATAATCCAGGATATTCAGGCCGGTAAAAGCGTGGCCGCGCTCAATGAAAAAAATCATCAGTTCGAGGTCATTGCCCCGATAGAACTTGGACGTACCGGCAAGCCCTGGTCGGTGATGATTCGGGTCAAGCAGGAGACCGTTCTTTCCGATGCCATTGCTCTGGATAAGGAACTGACCGATGCCGGTCGGACCACGATGTATATGCTGATCGGTGCCGGTGCGGTGACCGCTGTTTTGGCCATTGCCCTGCTCTGGTATGCCTCGGGTGGTATTGTCCGGCCGATTCGTCACACCGTGGATATGCTCAAAGATATCGCCGAAGGTGAGGGCGATCTGACCAAGAGGCTCAACATCACGGTCAAGGATGAGGTTGGCGAGATGGCAACCTGGTTCAACCTGTTCATGGAGCGGCTGCGGGAGTTGATCTCCCAGATCGTCGAGGATGCCGGTTCGCTCAACAGCGCCTCAGCTGGTTTGGCCTCCATTGCCGTTGAAATGAAACGGGGCGCCGAGGATATGGCTGCACGCTCCCGCTCGGTTGCCGCTGGCGCCGAGGAGATGGATGTGTCGATGAGCGGTGTTGCCTCGGCCTGCGAGGAGGCCGCCACCAACGTCAACATGGTTGCATCCTCAACCGATGACATGACCGTGACCATTCGTGAAATTGCGCAGAAAGCCGAGACCTCGCGTACCATATCCGAATCCGCGGTGGCCAAGGCCGGGGAAGTTTCGGACAAGCTTGGACACCTGGGGCAGAGCACCCTGGAGATCAGCAAGGTCACCGAGGTGATTTCCGACATCTCCGATCAAATCAATCTGCTCGCCCTCAATGCAACCATCGAGGCGGCCCGAGCCGGTGAGGCAGGAAAGGGGTTTGCGGTCGTCGCCTCCGAGGTCAAGGAGTTGGCCAAGCAAACTGCCGAGGCGACCCAGGTGGTCCAGTCACAGATTGAAAATATTCAGAAAGCCACCGAGGCGACGGTTTCCGAGGTTGGCCAGATCCTGGAAATTTTCAATAATGTGAGCGCGAATGTCGCCTCCATAGCGGGTGAGGTTGAAGGTCAGGCCACAACGACCCAAGAGATTGCCAACAATATCTCCCAGACCTCTATCGGCATTCAGGAAGTCAATCAGAATGTCAGTCAGGGCTCGGTGGTTATCGGATCGATCAACAATGAGATCGCCGAAGTGAACAAGGCCGTCCAGGAGGCCTCGGTTTCCATTGGCCAGATTAACGAAAAATCAGAGGAGCTTTCCGGGCTCTCCAACAAACTGCAGGATTTGGTCGGACGGTTCAAAGTCTGATCCTCCCCTTCATAGCCGGTGCCGCCCGTCAGGCGGTACCGGCTCCCCTGTCTCAAACTTCTCCACACTCCATCCAAGGCGGCTTTTCCGCTTAGGGGATCCTGCTAATTTTTAGGCTTTTATCTTGAGTGGCCTGCCGGCAGTTGATACCATTGGAGTATGTCGATCTCCCTTTACGCTTTGATTTGTCCCGAAAAGTTACCGGATATCGTTTCAATGCAGAGCTTCTCTCACGCTGATCATTGTTCAACACCATGTTTACCTTGTACGTGGTTCACGTTGCTGGTGGGGCTGACGCTGGCCCTCCTGGCTGGCCTGTGGCCGGGGACGGCTTTGTCTGCAGATCATTCGTTGGCCAAGGTTCGGCTGCAGTTAAAGTGGATGCATCAATTTCAGTTCGCCGGCTACTACGCCGCTGAGGAAAAAGGATTTTTTCGTGCGGCCGGGCTTGCGGTGGAACTGCTGCCCGCGACGCCGGGAATAAAGCCGTCCGACCTGCTGCTTGCCGGTGAGGTCGATTATGCGGTGATGTCCCCAGTGGTCCTGATTGAGCGGCAGCAGGGGAAGCCCTTTGTGGTGTTGGCCTCGATTTTTCAGCATTCGGCATCCGCTTTCATGGGGATCAAGGGGCGCGGGATTGAGGTGTTGGGTGACCTGCGTGGAAAAGAGGTTATGTTTACCGCCGATAGTGATGGCGAGAACCAGGCCATGCTGATCACCAACGGGATTCCGTTGGAAAGTGTGACCATGGTTGAACACAGTTGGAATCTTGATGATCTTATCAGCGGCAAGGTCGCTGCACAAACCGTCTACCTGACTAACGAACCCTACCTCCTCCAGCAGCGCGGCATAGAGCCGGCACTGTTCAAGCCCATTGATTTCGGCATCGATTTTTACGGTGATTGCCTGGTCACCACGGAACACGAAATTTACGATCATCCAGGGCGCACCGAGGCCTTTTTGCATGCCGTGCAAGAGGGATGGCGCTATGCATTGGAGCATCCGGAAGAGATTGCCCGGCTGATTCGGGATAAATATTCCTCCGACAAATCTCTGGATCAGCTGTTGTTTGAAGCACGGACAATGCGTGAGCTGATTCAGCCCAATTTGGTGGAAATCGGCTATATGAGCCCGGATCGATGGCGTTTCATTGCCGACACCTACGCCCGCCTGGGACTCATCACACCCGACTACGATCTTCACGATTTTCTCTATTCAGAGATTCGCCAGGAACTCGATGCGAGCAAACACCATCTGCATACTCTGCTGATGGGCGGATTGACGATCGTGGTGGTGATCGGTTTCGGAGTGGGGGTGGTGCTGCTGTTGTTTACCAAACGTCTCAATCTTGAGGTCGAAAAACGAACCAAGGCCCTTGCTGCCAGTGAGCAGAATTTTCGTTCCTTTTTTGAACTGGCCAGTGTTGGCGTAGCCCAAGTCGATGCCCATAGCGGGCAATTTCTTCAGGTCAACCATCGCTACTGCGAGATTACCGGCTACTCGGAAGAGGAGATGCAGCAACTGACCTTTCGGGATATCACCCACCCTGATGACCTGGAGATCGATATCCAGCAGAGACGGGATTTGGTGGCTGGCGCTATTCGTGAATTTTCAGTGGAAAAACGGTATGTTCGTAAAGATGGTGGAGTCGTTTGGGTAATTTTGTCAGTCTCGGCGCTGTGGCGTGAAGAAAGTCAGACTTGTACCAGCCTGGCCATTATTCGCGATATCAGCAAGCGGAAGAAGGCCGAAGAAGAGCTCGTTTTCGCAGCCAAGGTGTTTGAACAGTCGATCGAGGGGATCGTCGTCACCGACAGTGATGGCACTATTCTGCAAGTGAATCAGGCCTTCAGCGCCATTACCGGCTACAGCTCAGAAGAGGCCATTGGCCAGAATCCGCGTATTCTGAAATCCAATCGGCATCCAGAGGCCTTTTATGCCACCATGTGGCGGCAGTTACTCGAACAGGGCCAATGGTCGGGCGAAATCTGGAACCGGCGCAAGAACGGCGAGGTGTATCCCGAATGGCTGACCATCAACGCGGTGTATAACTCTTCGGGGAACATCACCAATTACGTTTCCATCTTTCACGATATCACCGAAGTCAAGCAGCAGCAGAAGGCACTGGAGCACCAGGCGCAGCACGATGCCCTCACCGGTCTGCCCAACCGGGTTTTGTTCAATGATCGCTTACGGGAAGCGTTGAAACGGATGGAACGTCATCGCAACAGGGTGGCGCTTCTTTTCCTTGACCTGGATAATTTTAAACGCATCAACGACGGTTTCGGCCATACCACCGGAGACAATCTCCTCGTGGAATTGTCCGGTCGCTTGAAAGCACAGTTGCGCGACAGCGATACCCTGGCCCGCCAGGGAGGTGATGAATTTCTGGTGTTGCTCAATGATGTCGAGGCGGTCGACGATGCAAGCACCATTGCCATGCGTCTTCTCGAGAGTCTCCAGCAGCCCTTTTATCACGGAACTGTGGAGTTCTTCGTCACCGCCAGCGTCGGTGTCACGGTTGCCCCGGAAGACGGCGTCAGTGCCGAGGTGTTGATCAAAAATGCCGATATGGCCATGTACCGCGCCAAAAATCTGGGGAAGAACAACTTCCAATTTTTTACTCCGGAACTTGACTCCAAGGCACACCGGCGCATTTCCCTGGAGGCCAAGCTTCGTCGAGGCTTGGAGGCGGAAGAGTTTGAGCTGCATTACCAGCCGCAGGTCCTCTGTGCCACCAACCGAATCATCGGTGCCGAGGCCTTGATCCGTTGGCGTCATGAGGGGCAGTTGATTTCGCCGGCTGAATTCATTCCTCTGGCCGAGGAATCCGGCCTGATTCTTCCGCTGGGCGCCTGGGTGGTGCAGACAGCGGCCGGGCAAGCCAGGCAGTGGCAGGATCATGGTTACGCCCTTGATATTTCCGTCAACATCTCTTCGCGTCAGTTCGTCGGGCAAGAGTTGACCACCCTACTGCGTGAGGTTCTGCTCAGCACCGGATTGACAAGCGGGAGACTCTATTTTGAAATTACTGAATCTCTTTTGATGGAAAATATAGCCAAGGCCCAGTCGACTCTGGATGAGCTGCGCAATTTGGGCGGGAAGTTTTACCTCGATGATTTCGGCACCGGCTATTCCTCACTTTCCTATCTGAAGCGATTGCCCCTGGATGGACTCAAAATCGATCGCTCCTTTATTCGTGATCTGGAAAACGACAGTGACTCTCTGGCCATCGCCACAGCCATCGTCTCGCTGGCCAAAACCCTTCATCTGGCCATCGTGGCCGAGGGGGTGGAAACCATCGAACAGTTGAAGTTGTTGCAAGCAATGAGTGATCAGATGATTATTCAGGGATATCTTGCCAGTCGACCATTGTCGGCCGAAGGGTTCGCCTCCCTGCTGGAACAGGAGCGAGGGTTGCTGCCGACGCTTTGACAGGGCCTTCGGCGGCCAGGAGAATGGTCAGGAAACACCTTTGGGGAAAAAATGCAGCAGCAAGTCAGGTGGTGGCGACGTTAATACTCTCGGTTTCAATGCCTTGTCCATAATCGATCATCTGCCGCTGGCTCGCCAAATTTCCCTTGTGTTTCCCCTGTTGCTGCTCAATGTATTGCCAGTTCGATGGATCTTTTTTCCATCATTTGTTTCAATGAAAAAAGTATGAGGGTTTTATGAAAAAAACTATAGTGCTCGGTGTCTTCTGTTGTGGTTTGAGCGCTGGGGTTGCCTGTGCCGCCTCTGGTGATGAAACCCATGCGGCTCGGGCAGTTGGTGAATCCGGAGCCGCGAGTGTCCATGCGAGCGGGAGTGCCGCCCAGGCGTTGATATCCTCGGGCCAGGCGACCTCTGCGGTTTCTTCCGTACCCATGGCAGTCAGCGGGGCAACCCTTTCCGCAGCTGGTACCGTCAGTACCACGGCTGCGATCGGTATGGAGAAGGCGGCGACATCCCCCGCAGGTAAGCCGTTGCCGATCACCGACGAATCCCTGATCACTGTACCGCCGGATCAGGCCCTGCGGCAGCCTTGATCTTGGGAGGAGAATCGTGATGCGACAATCCTTACTTGTGTTCGCGGTGTTTTTGTGGTTGGTGCAGGTCCCGCTTGCCTTTAGCGCATCAGGGTTCAGTTCTGCCTCCAGTCAGGCGGGAGAAAACCTGCAGTTCAAGCCGGAGCAGGTTCTGGCCTTTGCCAAGAAGGTGGAAAAGATCATGGCGGAGAAGGGGGCCTATGTGGCCATCCTTGCCCGCAAGGGCCGGCCCGCGTCGGAAATGCCCGAGGGGATGGCCTTCACCCACACGGCCTTTGCCGTCTATTCCGAGATCAGCACCAAGGATGGACGAAAGATTCCCGGATATGCGGTCTATAACCTTTATCAGCAGAGCGATCGCCCGGATGTCAGCGCTTTGGTGGTTGATTATCCGCCTGATTTTTTTGCCGGTGTGGCCGAGCTCGAGGCCGGGGTGATCATTCCCTCGCCCAGATTGCAACAGCGGTTATTGAAAACGATCACCTCACCAACCTATGCAGCCCTGCATGATTCGCACTATTCGGTCATTGCCAACCCCTTCACCTTGGGACGGCAGAACTGCACCGAATTCGTGCTCGATGTGATCAATGCCGCGATCTATCAGACCGATGATATCAACCGGATCAAAGTCAATGAGAAAAACTACTTTGAGCCGCAGAAAGTCAATGTGAATCCTTTTAGACTGCTGTTGGGCTCCATGTTTACCGATGAGGTTTCCCTCTCCGATCAGCCCGGGGACGCGGTGACAGCGACCTTTGAGAAGATCGGTGCCTATCTGGTGAAATACGACAAGGGAGCTGAGGTCTTGACCGTCTTGCCCCATTGATCCCTTTTGGGGGGTACAAAAACGACAAAGGCCCGGCTGCTCCTTTTGAGGGGAGCAACCGGGCCTTTTTTGCCTGAAAAATGTGCTGGAAGAATTACATCCGACGGTAGAGCTCGAGTACACGCTTCTTGGTCATGATGTTTTTCCAATCCTTGCCAAAGCAGTTCTCCCACAGCGGCGCCAGGCCAAGGGCCACGTTGGCCATGGTGTCCATGGCTTTATCGTCGAGGCCTGCGGTGATGTTGCGCGGCAGGTTGATGCTGTGTTTGGCCATCATCTCGCGGAATTCCTTGACGCCCTGGGGATAGACATCCTCCAGATAGTCGAAGGTGATGCTGCAGCCGATTCCATGGTGGGTGCCGAGGACAAAGGCGAGACCGTAGGAGAGGGCGTGGCAGGCACCGACCTGGGAATAGGCGATGGACATGCCGCCGAAATAGGAGGCCATCATCAGCTTGTCGTCCTTGTCGGGATGGTCATCCAGGAAGACCTGGCGGCAGAGTTCGATCGACTTCTCCCCATAGGCGCGGCTGAATTCGTTGAGGTAGGTGCCGTTGAGCGATTCCACGTCGTGGATGTAGCAGTCCATGCCGGTATAGAACCACTGCTCCTTGGGAACGCCGACCAGGAGTTCGGGATCAAGCAAAATCTGGTCGTACAGGGTATAGTCGGAGTTGATGCCGAGTTTCTTTTCCGGGCCGGTGAGCACGGTGGTGCGGGAAATTTCGGCACCGGTGCCGGCCAGGGTGGGGACGGCCGCATGGTACACCGCCGGGGTCTTGATCAGGTCCCAGCCCTGATAGTCGGCGGAAGAGCCGGGGTTGGTCAGCATGAGGGAAATCGCCTTGGCGATATCCATGGTGGCTCCGCCGCCAAGACCGATGACGCCATCGGGCAGGCGACCGTTGAAGGCTTTCACCTCCGCAACCAGCTTGTCGATATAGGAAGTTTTAGGTTCGTCGTCGACATTGACCAAGAGGAGGAGATCACCGGACTCGATGGGAAGACGGCCTTCCAGAGCTTTCCCCTTGAAGACGTCGTCAAGTACGAACACCATATACGAGTCCTTGCTGACTCGCTTGGCTTTGAGGATGTCGCCCAACTGGTTGAAGGAACCGCGGCCAAAAATGATATTGGGGACTATTTTGAAATTTCTATACATCGGATAAGCTACCTTTGTAAGAGGAATTGGAAGCTGAAGGACGGCACCCGGCCGCCCCAGCGGGTTGGAACAGTGCAACTGTTGCAGACGCATGCGTGCGGTACAGCGTGTCCCGTTGAATGGAGAAGGATATGTGTCCCTGATGCGACATGCGGAATCAAACATATCTTTTTAGCAAAAGATGGAAAAATTCTCAACCAGGATATGGCCGATCCCTTTTGGGGCGGTCTGACTCTCAAGAGAGGGATAGCAGCGGAAAATGAAGGAGATCGAATCTCTGTCCCGGGAGCTTTATGCCGATATTCCCATGGGGACGCTCTACCACTACACCACCTTTAGTGGACTGCTGGGGATCGTGCGCAGCCGTGCCCTGTGGGCCAGCGATGTGCGCTACATGAACGATTCCGCTGAGCTGCGCCATACCTCCGACCTTATCCGGGCAGAGGTGCAGGAGCGGGTCGACAGGGGCCTGGGAAACGGCAATCTGCTCTCCCTGTTCGCCGACTGGGTGGCCCACCGGATCACCAACGGCCACATGCTCTTTGGTGCCTCCTTCCGCTCGCACGGCAATCTGCTCAGTCAGTGGCGGGGGTACAGCTCGCCGGGCAAGGGGGTCAGTCTGGGGTTCTGCCCGGATTATATCCTGGAATGCGCCCAGAGACAGCGATTCATGATCGGCAAGTGCATCTACGAGCCCCACCGGCAAAAGGCGCTGATCACCCAGGTGGTGAATGCGGTGGAACAGATGGCCGAAAACGAGGCCCGGGGCGAAGATACGGCCAGCGAACGGGCAAGTCTGTTCCGCAAGGCCTTCGCCTCCATCGAGATAGATCTGCTGCGCATCGCCGCCATTCTCAAGCACCCCTCCTTTCGTGAGGAAAAAGAGTGGCGGATCGTTTCACCGGTGATCGCCAATACGGCCGAGGCGCCGATTCTTTTTCGTGAGGGGCATGCCATGCTCGTTCCCTACATCGAGTTTGATCTCGGCATCGGCAACAAGCCGCCGGTGATGGATCATCTCTACCTCGGGCCCACGGCCAACATCAACATCTCGATGAACTCCCTCAAGATGTTTCTCGAGCAAAACGGTATTGTGCCCAAACGGGGCATCGATTACTGCCAGATTCCCTTTCGTCAGCGCTGAACCGAGGCCCGGTTCCGGGCTCAGGCAAATTTGGCCTGTTCGATCCAGGCCCGGGTGCCCAGGGATGTGCAGGACAGGCTGGCAACCTCCCCGGCCCGCTCCAGGCTGATGCAGAAGTCGTTGCGCTCAAGGATATAGTGGCAGAAAGCGCCATGGAAGATATCTCCGGCACCGAGGGTGTCCACCGGCTGCACCGGCATGACCGGAATCTCTGTGGTCGTCCCGTCGGTGTGGGCCAGGATGGGCTCGCCGCCGCGAGTTATGGCCATATGGTTGATGCCGTACTGCTTCAGTGCGCGGATGACATCCTCAATCTGTGCGCAACCGGGCGGAAAAAAATTGTCGGAGCAGATGGCAAAGTCAACCAGCGGCAGGAGCTTGTCCATGCCATTCTTCCAGCTGCCGCCGTCGAGAATGACGGGAATACGCATGATTCGCGCCCACTGTGCCAGCTGGAGGGCCTGGGGCAGATAATAGCCGTCCAGCATGAGCAGATCAGCATATTCCAGGGTGATCTCGTTGACTGCGTCGTGGCGGAGTTTGCGTAGATCGGTGTTGGAGTAGACCACGGCTCGGTCGCCGTTGGTGAGATCAACCATGACCGAGGCCAGCACCGGCGGTCGTTTGGGTTGATCGGTACAATCGATCAGATTGACCTTGGAATCGACAATATCGCGCTTGGCCACCTGCGCCAGGGAATGCTGACCAAGACCGGTGATCAGCGAAGCCTCGTTTTCAAAGGCGGCAAAGGCGACCGCCGCGTTGGTGGCCGGACCGCCCGCATAGGCGATTTGGCGCTCGGCCTTGAGCTTTTCGTTACTCTGAGGATGATGGGGAACGTAGTATACGATATCTGTGGTCGCCAGACCGAGAAAGATGCCTTTGTGCATGGTGGCGTATGATTTGTGAAAGTGGAGATTGAGAGGTAGGGTATACGGCAATGATAACGGCTGGGCGATGAAAAGAACAGGAATAATGATACAAAGTTTTCGCCGGGTTAGCGGCTCATTTCCAGGCCGAAGCGGACCGCCACGCTCAGGCCGTGGAGGTCGACCGGTTTCATCAGCAGATCACAGGCGCCGGCCTCCCGAGCGATGTCATAATTCAACCTGTCCGAGTAACCGGTACAGAGAATTACGGGAATATTGGGGTAGGTAGTGCGGATTTTCTCGGTCAGATCCAGGCCGGTCATCTTGGGCATGGTCTGGTCGGTGATCACCAGATCCACCGGCGGATCCGCCTCGGCGATCAGCTGCAGCACCTCCAGAGGATGGGCGGTGGTGGTAATGGTGTACCCCAGGTGGCCCAGCATCATGCGGCAGGTTTCGCGGATTTCCTTTTCGTCGTCCACCACCAAGATGTGCTCCGTGCCTCTGGGTAAGGGCTCTTCGCTGGAGAGCAGGGTGCCGTTGCCGTTATGGTCCGCCACCGGCAGCAGCACCGTGAACACCGTTCCCTCCTGGGGTTCGGATTGCACGGAAATGTCTCCACCCAGTTCCCGCACGATACCATGCACCACACTCAGGCCCATGCCGGTGCCTTCGCCCGGTTGTTTGGTGGTGAAGAAGGGGGTGAAGATACGCTCCAGGGTTTCGCTTTCCATGCCCTCCCCGGTATCCTGGACCACCAGCACCGCCCAGAGCTTTTGCAGATCCTCGGTCTTGCCCAGCTGTTCCCCATTTTGTTCGCCCAAGCCGATGGTGAGTTGGCCGCCTTTTTCCTTCATGGCATAGAAGGCGTTGGCGCAGAGATTCATCACTATCTGCTGGATCTGGACCGGTGCTGCCACCACCTTGACGTTGACGGCAGTAATGTGCTGGACGATATCAATGGTCGAGGGCAGGGTGGCTCGCATCAGCTTCAGGCTTTCATGGATAATCGGGGCAATGACGATGGAGGACTTTTCCTCGGCCGACTGCCGGCTGAAGGTGAGGATCTGCTGCACCAGATCCGCTGCCCGTTTGCCGCCCTGGCGTATGTGGAGCAGGTTGCTGTGCAGATCGCTTCCCGGCGTTGCCTGCAAAAGCGCCATGTCGGTGAATCCGATGATGCCGCCGAGGATGTTGTTGAAGTCGTGGGCGATGCCGCCTGCCAGGGTGCCGATGGCCTCCATTTTCTGCGCCTGGCGCATGCGGGTCTCGACCTCCACTTCATGGGTGATATCCCGCTGGACGAGCACGAAGTGGGTGATCGTGCCCTGCGTATCCCGTACCGGCGACACGGTGGCCGCGGCCACGAAAAGGCTGTTGTTCTTGCGCTGATTGACGATGCGGCCCCGCCAGACCTCGCCTATCTGCACCACGTCCGCCATCTTCTGTTCGAAATGGGCATCCTGCTCCTTGGCCCAGAGTATGCGAGCCGGCTGGCCGAGGCACTCGCCCCGGCTGTACCCCATCATTTCCCCCACCGCCATGTTGACATATTCAATGGTGCCGTCGGCGGAGGCGATGAGGACTGCCTCCTTGACTTGATCCACGGCCATGGCCAGCCGTCGTTGCCAGGCCAGGGCTCGCCGTTCTTCGGTGATGTCGCGGATGAGCACGATGCACTGTTGGTGGCTTCCCAGGGTGGAGGCGGCGGCGGTGATGGAGATGTCGTACAGGGTGCCATCGGTCGAGCGGAGGACTGCCTGTTCGATTTCAACGGTTTTGCCGGGAGCAGGGGTGCTGATCTGCTCCAGAACCGATATGCGGCAATTGGGGTGGAGATACTCGGCCAGGGGGCTGCCGACGAGACAGGGGTGTTGGTCTTCGCCAAACAGGCGTTGGGCCGCAAGGTTGGCGTAGACCATGACCTGGCGGGTGTCGAGCACCACCACGCTCATGGGGACCAAGGCAAGCAGCTTGGCCAGTTGCTCCTCCATGGTCCGCGCCTGCTGTTCCTGTTGGCGGGCATCGACCACGCCGCAGAGGAAAAAACTGAGCAAGCCCACGGTCATCACCGCGACGCTGGTCACCAACAGCCATTGAGCGCGGAATTCGGCCATGGCACCCAGGACCTCTTTTGCCGGAGTGACCAGGACGATCGACCAGGTTTCGCCGCCGCTGAAACGAATCGGATAGAGCACCGCATACATCGGATCCTCAGTCTTGTTGTCCGCCGAGAGCAGCGATCGGCTGAGTTTGATCAGCTGGTTCTCACCGTTTGTAACCGCCCCAGCAAACAGTGCCAACTCCTCCGCCTGTCCCTGCAGACTCTGGTAACCGCCACCGATGAGTCTGCTCTCCGGAGCATGGAGAATTCTCCCTGTTTGGTTCATGAGCATCACATAACCGTTTTGGTGGAGAATGATGCGGCTGAGGGCATGATCGGCAATTCGGGCAGAGGGGAAGGGAAAGGCAAGGCAGCCGGCAAAGGTATCCCCGGAAAGTATCGGTGCGACAAAGGCCAGATCCGGTGGACCGCCATCGGCCCCCTCGCCTTCACAGACCTCGGCATAGCCTTGGTTGCGCATCTTCGGGCAATGAACTGTCGCAGCTGCAGTGATCGTCGTCGGCGGGTAGGCAAACAGGGGATGCCCCTCGGCATCAAGACGGATAATCCCGCTGAGGTCCTCGGTGTGGATCGAGTAAAAGTCGCGCAGCAGGGTTTTTCCGCTCTCGTCGAGTTCCTGAATGGAGGGTTGCTGACTGAGATAGATCAGGGCTTTTTCGTAGGTGTTGAAGTAGGTCTGAAATTCAATGGATGCCTGCCTGGCAAGGATGACCTGCTGGTTACGGAAGTTTTCAATGGTTTTTGAGCGCACCGCCAGATAGGGCAGATAAAAAAGTCCTGCGATGAGCAGGGTGGCTGCCAATGCCAGGACAATGGGTTGATAGTTGATGCGGTGGCTCATTGAAAAAAGGACAGAGTGGAAGTGAACTAAGATGGACTCGTCAAAAGTCAAAAAACTGAAAGTCACCTATGGTGAAATCAGTATGTTACGAAGCTCGAAACGTCGTTCTCGAGGTTTTTTCGAGAACGACAGAAAAAAATGGTGCGCCCGCGATATACCGTAATCGCCTCGGATGATCGGAACCCTGAAAACACAGCAACGGAAAAGAACGGTTGCCCGGTACTCTCCCTGGAGGGGGCTTGGGCTGGTAAGGATTAATAAAGCTCGGCTAAATAACTATAGCAAATTCTACGCATATCCATAAAATAAAATACAATTTTTAAAAAAACGCTCCTCTGTCGGCGGACTGGCTTCAGGGGCCTGCGATCAAAGCGTTTCAACCGTTTTTCAGGAGTCGTTCGTGTTGCTGCATCAATCCAATCGCTTGGAAAATCTCTTTCAGCAGCTCGCAGCCATCCTTGAGGAGCCACTTGCCGATCCGCTGCAACCGGAAATCATTGTGGTGCAGAATCAGGGCATGGCCCAGTGGGTGAGCCGCCAGCTGGCCTTGCAGACCGGTATTGCGGCCAACCTCCATTTTCCCCTGCCCGGGCGCTGCATCTGGGATCTGTTTGATCGGCTCACCCCTGCGGATTCCGGCGAGGATCTCTTCCAGGCGCCGGTCCTCCGTTGGCGGATCTTTGCCCTGTTGCCCGGATTGCTGAGCCATGCGGCCTTTGCCGAGCCCGCCGCCTACCTGGCGGGGGATCATGACCAGAGTCGCCTGTTTCAGTTCAGTGGGCAACTGGGCGACACCTTTGATCAGTACCAGGTCTATCGTCCCGATCTGCTTGAGCGGTGGCAGCAGGGGGAGGAGAACCACTGGCAGGCCATACTCTGGCGTCAGCTGAGCAGAGAGACCGTTTCGCAGCGGGTCGAACTTGGGAGATGGTGGCGGCGTTTGGCGGCAGGCGATCCGCCGGCGTCGGCGCAATTACCGGCTCGGCTGCACCTCTTCGGCCTCAACGCGCTCGCACCGTTGTATCTTGAGATTTTTGCCGGGTTCAGCCGATTCCTGCCGCTGCATCTCTATCATCTCAGTCCCTGCCTTCATTTTTGGGGGGATCTGGTCTCGGCCCGGCAGCAGGCTGTGCTGCGTTCTCGGGGCAGGGCAGCTGGGGAGGAGATGTACTACGAGCAGGGACATCCCCTGCTGGTGAGCCTGGGGCGCGCTGGCCAGGATTTTTTTCGTCAGCTCCAGGAGTATCCCTTGCAAGAGGTCGATCTCTATCAATCGGGAGAAGAGCGGAGCCTGCTCTCGGTGCTGCAAAACGATATTTTGCATCTTCAGGACCGATCCCTTGAAGGCGAACAGCGGTATTTGCTCGATCCGGGCGATCATTCGCTCCAGCTGCACTGCTGCTATTCGCCGCTGCGGGAAATTCAGGTCCTGCACGACCGGCTGCTTGATCTGTTCGTCAGCCATCCCGACCTGACACCCGGGGATATCCTGGTGAGTGCGCCGGATATCGGCCGCTATGCCGAGGCCATTGGTGGGGTGTTCGGTGAGGCCCAGGGAGAACATCGCATTCCCTGGTCCTTTGCCGACCAGTCGTTTGCCGGCGAGCAGCCGCAGATTCGCTGTTTCCTTGACCTGCTCGCCCTGTTGGAGAGCCGCTTTAGCGCGCCCGAGGTCCTGGCTTGGTGCGAAAATCCATTGCTCCTGGCCAGGTTTGACCTGGATGCAGGGATGCTGCCCAGGTTGCACACCTGGGTGGAGGAGGCGGGTATCCGCTGGGGCCTTGACGCTGAACACCGGTGTGCGCTGGAGGTGGATTCGGGCTCCGGCCATAGCTGGCGTTTTGGTCTGGACCGGTTGCTCCTGGGCTATCTGATGGGGGGGGCGGGAGAGACCGTGGAGGGCTTGCTCCCCTACGGCAATCTGGTCACCGGCGAGGCCGAGGCGATTGGCGGGTTGAGCTGCCTGCTCGACACCCTGGGCCGGTGGCAACGGGAGATTCGTCGCGACCGGCTGGCAAGCCAGTGGTGTCAGGATCTCTTGACGATGGTGGATGAATTTTTTAGTGCCGATACTGACGATTTCGGGGTTGCCCTGCTCAAGGAGACCATCCTGCGTCTGCAGGGTGACGTCCGACTGGCCGATCTCCAGGTCGAGCTCTCCTTTGCCGTGCTCAGGGCCCAGCTGGAGGAGCAGTTTGCCCGGTCCAGCGGAGGGCAGCCCTTTCTCAGCGGCCGGGTGACCTTTTGCAACATGGTGCCCATGCGATCGGTCCCCTTCAAGGTGATCTGTCTGCTCGGTATCGGGGATCAGGATTTTCCCCGCAGCCAGCATCCGCCCTCTTTTGACCTGATGGCCACATCTCCCCGTCTGGGCGATCGCAACCGGCGCAACGACGATCGCTACCTCTTCCTCGAGGCCCTGTTGTCCGCGCGCGAGGTGCTGTATCTCTCCTGGGTGGGGCGCAGTCAGCGTGATGAGAGCCTGATGCCGCCTTCGGTGGTGGTGTGCGAGTTGCGCGACTATATCGACCAGAGCTGCAGCCTTTCTCCGGCGGGCGAGCCTTTGCCGTCGAAGCATCTCACCCGTGAGCATCCGATGCAGCCGTTCAGCCGCCGCTGTTTCAGCCTGGAATCCGCCATTGGCAGCTACAATCACGCCTGGTTGCCGGCGGCGGAGCAGGGCGAGGCACCATCCTTTCTCCCGAGCCCCCTGCCCCCTGCCGAGGAGCGCGAACGCAGGGTGGAGCTGGCTCAGCTGATTCGGTTCTGGCGGCATCCGACCCGTTATTTTTTGGAGCACAGGCTCGGTCTGCGCCTGCGGGGCGAGGGGAGCGCGCTTGCGGAGAGCGAACCTTTTCAGCTCGATCAGCTGCAGCGCTATCTGCTGCGGCAGGAGGCCGTTTCCGCCTCCCTTGCCGACCTGCCCCAGCCGCAGTTTTTTGCCGGACTGGCAGGAAGCGGCCGTCTGCCCCAGGGGGGATTCGGGCGAGTTCAGTTCGCCGAGATCGAGGAGGAGGCCGCCCAGATTGCAGCCCAGCTGCAACCGCTCTTCAACGCCCCGAGAGAGCCAGTGGAAATCGAGATCCCATCAGGCCCTTTTCACCTGAGCGGCTGGCTCGGCAATCTCTATCCCGAAGGGCGCGTCACCTGGCGGCCGGGGCGGATGAAGGGCGCGGATCTGATGGAGTGGTGGCTGTCCCATCTCTGCCTCAATCTGGTACAGCCCTCCGGGCATCCGGCCTGCTCCCTCCATTTTTCCTGGGAGCGTCAGGGGAAAACGAAGACCCAGTCCGTGCAGCAACGACGGCTGCCTCCGGTTGCATCGGCCGGGAAGATTCTGGAGCAGCTGCTGGAGCTCTATTACCAGGGACTCAGCCGTCCCTTGCCCTTTTTTCCGGAAACCAGCCTGGCCTGGGCTGGGGCCAAGCCGGGCAAGGAATGGGACGACGCTCGCCTGGCCTGGTTGGGCGGCTTTAACCGCGATGGTGAAGGCGCTGATCCGGCGTATGGGTATTTTTACCCTGGGCAAGCTCTCCCCTTTGATGAGGAGTTTGTCGAGTTGAGTGGTCTGTTTTCCCGCATCATAGACCTCATGGAGGAAGCGGATGCAGCGTCTTGAACCGCTCGAACTGCCTTTTCACGGCTGTCTGCTGCTTGAGGCCAGCGCCGGGACGGGCAAGACCTACACCCTGGCACTGCTCTACCTCCGTCTGCTGCTCGAGCAGGGCTTGGGGGTGGACCAGATTCTGGTGGTCACCTTTACCCGGGCTGCCACCGGTGAGTTGCGCGATCGCATCCGTAAACGTCTTCGCGAGGCCCTGTTGGTTTTGGAGCGGGGAACCTGCGATGACCCGCTGTTGCAGACCCTGCTTGATCGGGTTGATCCGGAACTGGCCGGGCAACGCCTTGCCGATGCCCTGGTGCGCATGGACGAGGCCGCAATCCACACCATTCACGGCTTTTGCCAGCGAATGCTCCAGGAACATGCCTTTGAATCCGGCACCCCTTTTGCGGTCGAGCTGATGGAGAGCGAGCAGCCCCTGCAGCGGGAGATCATCGAGGATTTCTGGCGGACCCGTTTCTATCCGGCAAGCGATACCGAGGCCGACTGGGCCCTGCAGACCTTTGGCGATCCGGGCGGACTGCTGCGGGCCCTGGGCAAGGCGGCGGTGGTGGAGTGCGACCTGGTTCCGGCTGTAACCGTGGAGGACGTGGAATCCCTGCAGGAGCAGGCTCGGGCCGCCTTTTTCCAGGTGCAGCAGTGTTTGCGGAGCGACAGGGGCCAGGTGGAACAGATCCTGGCCGAGGATCCCTGCCTGCTTCGCAACGAGAAGGCCTACCGGCTGAGCGATCAGGTGCCTCAACTCTGCCGGGCCATGGATGACCTGTCCGCCGCCCCAGCCATGCCTTTGTCCCTGCCCCCGGGCGCGGAGCGGCTGGCCTGGTCGATGATGGTCACCCTGTTGAAGAAGAAATGCGACCAGCCGCCGGACCATCCCTTTTTCGCCGTCTTCGATGCCTTTTATCAGTGCCACCAACCCCTGGTCGATCAGCTCAAGTTCCTCGTCCTTGCCCAGGCCCGCGATTTTCTCCGCACCATCCTGGCCCGGCGCAAACAGCGGCTCGGGCTGATGGCCTTTGACGACCTGCTCTCTCAGCTCGACACCGCCCTGGCCCGACCAGGCAGCGGCGAGCGGTTGGCCGCCGACCTGCGGGCCCGATACCCCGTGGCCCTGGTGGATGAGTTCCAGGACACCGATCCGGTGCAGTACCGGCTCTTCTCCCGCCTCTATCGTGCTCCCGGAACGACGCTGTGCATGATCGGCGATCCCAAGCAGGCGATCTACTCCTTTCGCGGGGCGGATATCTTCACCTACATGCAGGCGCGCGGCCAGACTCCAGGAGAACACCGCTACACCATGGGCGTCAATTACCGCTCCACCGCGGACATGGTCCAGGCGGTGAACGCGCTCTTTTCCCTCAGGGACGATGCCTTTGTCTTCAGCGAAGCCATCGAGTTTCAGCCGGTTTCCGCTGCAGCGGGCAAGGCGCATCCGCTCTGCCTGGATGGCCGCCCCCTGCCGCCGATGAGCGGGTTGCTGCTGGATCGGCACGATCTGAAAAAGCAGGGCAGGGCAACCATCAGCAAGGAAAAGGCCCAGGAGACGGCAGTTCTTTTCTGTGCCGACCGCATCCTGCAGCTGCTGGAGGCCGGAGCCCAAGGCCGGGCGACCATTGCCGGCCGGGCCCTCGCCACGGCCGATATCGCCGTGCTCGTGCGGACCCACCGCGAGGCCGAGGCCATGCAGGCCGGGCTGCGCAGGCGGGGCATCAATGCCCTCTACCTGGGGCAGGATTCGGTCTTTGCAACGGCCGAGGCCGGGCAACTGTTCCAGGTGCTCACCGCCTTGGCCGACTGCAGCGATGGCGGCCGTCTGCGCACCGCCTTGGCCACCGACCTCTTCGGCTGCAGCGGTGCCACCATCCATGGGCTGCGCGAAAACGAACAGGCCTGGGCCGACCGCTTGGCCGCGCTGCAACAGTACCGTCAGCTCTGGCAGGACCAGGGCTTCATGCCGATGTTCCACCATCTCCTGGTGCGTGAAGGGGTGACCCAAAGGTTGACCGGCCGCATCGGCGGAGACCGCAGCCTGACCAACTACCTCCATCTGGCCGAACTGCTGCAGGAGAGCCCGGCAGGCAAACACGGGAGTTCTGCCCTGGTCCGCTGGTTCAGGCAGCAGCTCGAGAACCCCGATGCGGCCAGCGAGGCCCAATTGATCCGCCTGGAAAACGATGAGCGGCTGGTGCGCATCGTCACCATCCATCGCGCCAAGGGCTTGGAGTTTCCGGTGGTGTTTCTGCCCTTTCTCTGGAATGGACGCGCCCTGGCCAAGGACGAACCGCTCCAGTTCCATCGCCGCGACGACTTCGGCCTGGTCATCGACTGGGGAAGCGGCAGGGCGGAAAACCGCCAGGCCGCCGAGGAGGAACGGCTGGCCGAAGATCTGCGCCTGCTCTATGTGGCCCTCACCCGCGCAAAATCATCCTGCTCTTTCTGTTGGGGCTTGATCAGCGGCCTGGAGCAGAGCGGACTGGCCTACCTGCTCCATCAGGGGGGCTGCCCGTCAAGTGAAGCCGCCATGATGGAGGATATGCAGCCACTCAACGCTGGGGCGCAGCTCCTGGCCCTCCATTCCTGTCCGGACCAATTCCCCACCCATCGCTTTCAGCCGGAGAAAAAAAACGAACAACTGGCCCCGCTGATCTTCACCGGCCGCATCCTCCCCGGATGGATCATGACCAGTTATTCGCGCTTGAGCAGCGAATCACCGGCACCGCTCGAGGCAACCGAGCGCGACGAGCCCCGTTCTCTGCTTGCGCCTCCTGCAGAGGATTTTCTCTCGCCCTTTTCCTTTCCCCGCGGGCCTGCTGCCGGAACCTGTCTCCACAGCCTGCTGGAACAGCTCGACTTCAACCGACCGGCAGCCGACCAAAAGGAGCTGATTGCCGCTATGCTCGAGCAGGGCGGTATCGATAGCCGCTGGCTGGATGGACTGTGCCGCTGGCTCGACGCCCTCCTTACGGTGGACCTTCCCGGTGCCTGTGCTCTTGGCAGCCTTCCCTCCCGGGACCGGATCAATGAGCTCAACTTTCTCTTTCCCCTGGAACAGATGGACATGCACCGCTTCAACCACCTGCTCGCCGCCGCCGGATTCCGCATCACCGGTATGACCGCCCCGCGCCTGCAGGGGTTGATGAAGGGGTTTGTCGACCTGGTTTTTCGTCACCAGGGGCGGTATTTCATTGTCGACTACAAGTCCAACTATCTCGGGGCAAAGGCCAGCGATTACGGCCCGGAGGCACTGACCGCCTGCATGGAAAGCCATCACTACCATCTGCAGCTGCTCATCTACACCCTGGCCCTGCACCGATATCTCCAGGCGCGTCTACCGCACTATACCTATGACCTTCATTTCGGTGGGGGCTACTATCTGTTTCTTCGCGCCATGGGAGCCAATCCGCCGGGCGGCATCTATGCCCTGCGGCCTGATAGGGCGCTCATAGAGGCCCTGGATACCTGTTGCCGGGGAGGTGCAGCCTGATGGATTTTGTACAACTGGCCACTTTGCCTGGCTTGCGGCCCATCGATCTCCAGGCCGGAAAACTGCTCAGGCGCCTTGACCGGGCGGGTTGCGAGATTCTCCCCGTGCTGGCGACCCTGGCCAGTTGGGCAGCCGGCCAGGGCCATACCTGTCTGCCGCTGGCCGCGGGGGGGGACATCCTCTGTGAATTGGGTGGAGAGCGTTCCGCCTGGCCGGATGTCTCCGTCCTACGGGCGCAGCTCCTGGACTCGGAGATGGTGGCGGAGCCGGGCAACTTTGCCCCGTTGATACTCGACCGGGACAACCGGCTTTTTCTCTATCGCTACCATGCCTGCGAGCAGGCCATTGCCCGGGCACTGTGCTGCCGGTCCACCGTCCTCTTGCCCGTGGATGAGGCGCGGGCCCTGACCCTCCTGGATCAGCTCTTTCCCCCCCTGAGGGAGGGGGGTGACTGGCAACGGGCCGCCGCTCTCCTTGCCTTGTATAAATCCCTGGTCATCATTTCCGGCGGGCCCGGAACCGGCAAGACCTATACCGTGGCCCGCATTCTCGCCCTGTTGACCGAGTTGGCGGCAGGCGGGCTGCGCATCGGCCTGGTCGCCCCCACCGGCAAGGCCGCCCTGCGGATCCAGGAATCCATCCGTCAGGCCAGGGCGGGCATGGCCGTGGCCCCGGAGTCGATCTTTACCCTCCAGGCACAGACGCTGCACCGGCTGCTGGGATTTCAAGTCAATCGACCGGGGTTTCGTCATAATCGAGACAATCTGCTCCATCTGGACCTGCTGGTGGTGGACGAGGCCTCGATGATCGACGTGGGGTTGATGGCGGCTCTGCTCGAGGCGCTTCCCTCCCGGTGCCGTATTCTCCTCCTAGGCGATCGCGATCAGCTGGCCTCGGTGGAGGCGGGCAACCTCTTTGCCGATCTCTGCGGACCAGGCGAGGTGAGCTGGTCGGCTTCGCTGCGAGCGGGCATGGGGCCGCTGCTCAGGGCCGATCTCCCCGCATCGGCCACGGTGTTTCCCCATCCTCTGGCCGATTCACTGGTCCTCCTGCGAGAGAGCCGCCGCTTTGCCGCGGGTTCGGGCATCGGCGCCCTGGCCAGGGCGGTGAACAACGGTGAAGAAGAAGGCGTTCGCAAGAGCCTGGCCACCCATTGGCCGGATGTCGAAATTTTCGATCCCGGCCTGCACTCCCAGTTGGCTTTCGGCCAAGAGCTGATTTTCCCCTTTCTCGAGCCGCTGCTCAAGGCCGAATCCGCTGCGGGCGCCTTGCAGGCCCAGGCCAAGAGGCGCATCCTCTGCGCCCTGCGCGAAGGCCCCTGTGGCGTGGAGGGGATCAACCGCATGGTGGAGCTGCATCTGCGCCGGGTCCAGGGGGTGGCGCCGGAGGTTCGTTTGTTCAGTGGCATGCCGATCTTGATTACCCGTAACGATTACCAGCTGGGACTGTTCAACGGTGATACCGGCGTGCTCTGGGCTGATGAGCAAGGGATGCTGCACGGGTGGTTTGAGCAGGAGGGGGCAGGGCTCCGCTCCTTTGCCCTGGCACGGCTCCCGGCCTGGCAGCCGTCCTATGCCATGACCGTGCACAAGTCCCAGGGCTCGGAGTTTGATCGAGTGCTGCTCCTCTTGCCCGGGGACGATGCGCCGGTGTTGACCCGGGAGTTGCTCTACACCGGCATTACCAGGGCCAGAGAAAAGTTGATAATTTGCGGTTCTCAAGAACTGTTCTTGCGTACCACTGGCAGGCGGGTTATTCGTTACTCGGGATTGGCCGACAAGATGATGCATCCCCACCATGTGTAATCCCTGAATAAAAACCCAGGAGTTAAGGATGGATATCAGAAAATTGGACGTGTTTCGCAAGGTGGTCGAACTGAAAAGCTTCACCAAGGCCGCTGAGGCAGCCCTGCTTTCCCAGCCCACGGTCAGCGAACATATCCGTAACCTTGAAGAGGAGCTGGGGCTCAAGCTGGTCGACCGCCTCGGGCGCGAGGTCGAACCGACCCCGGTGGGGATGGTGCTCTACCGTTATGCGGTGCGGATGACCCAGTTGCAGCAGGAGGCCCTGCAGGCGGTGGCCCGCTATAACGGCGATTTGAGCGGCGAGTTGCGCATTGGCGCCTCCACCATTCCCGCAGCCTACATCCTGCCGCAGGCGATTGGTTCCTTCTGCAGCCGCCACCGCGAGGTCAAGCCCGTGGTACAGGTCAACAGCTCGCGCACCGTGGCGGCGCAGATTGTCGAGGGCAGTGTGGATATTGGCCTGGTCGGCGCGATCTGGAACGAGCGTGGCCTGGAGTGGACCACGGCCTTCTCCGACACCCTGGTGCTGGCGGTGCCGGTGCTGCACCCCCTGGCCAAGGCGAAAAGCGTCAAGGTGGAGGAACTGGTCGGATTGCCCTTTATTCAACGGGAACAGGGCTCCGGCACCAGGCGGATGGTGGCAAAGATGTTTGAGCAGCAGGGGATTCGCGAGACGGATCTGCAGGAGGTGGCCCTGCTCGGCTCCAACGAGGCGGTGCGCGAGGCGGTCAAGGCCGGGGTCGGCGTGGCGATCATCTCTTCCCGCTCGGTTGCCCAGGACGTGCAGTGCGGCACTCTGGTGGCTGTCCCCCTCGATGACGAGGCCGCCCATCGCCCCATCTATCTCCTCCAACGCAAGAACCGGGAACTCTCGCCGGTGGCCTCCGCCTTTGTCGAGCACCTGCGCCTGGCAGCGGAGCAGGATTGATCCGCTGCCAGGCAGGCTGATCCGCCCCCCTTGCTTCTGATCAGGTTGCTGTTGATTGATTCTGTTCGGTTACCTTGTCCGTCTGCCGCTCGATCGCTTGTTGGGAGAATTGGTCCTGCCACTGATACTGGGAAGAGAGCCAGTCGAAAAAGACCCGCTGTTGATTTTCCTTCTCCAACGCACTGTGCAGCCGTTGGCCAGTGAGCATCATCTTCAGTCGCAGTCGCTGCATGGCGATGATGTCACGCAGGGCCTGCAGGGCCTGGTCACTTGCTTGCGCACCTGGCCAGATGCCACTGAAGGAACCTCCCCCATCCTCATCCTCGGTGGCATCAACGGCAAGGTCCACCTCCTGCATGGGCCGGACCTCACCGTCCTCGGTGAGGAACAGGCCGCTTGCGGTGATGTTCCCCTGGACGGTGCCGTCCGTCTTGCGCAGCTGGAAATCGGTTCCGGCATGGGTCACGGCAATGGCACCGACCCCGGCCTCCTTGAGCGAACAGAGCTGCCCCTCTCCCGCGCCATCCATGGTCCAGATCAACAGCTGGGAAAAGATCGGATCGTTTTCATCGATCCACAGATTGGCATCGCTGTCCAGTTGGGCCAACTCGCCAAACCCTGAACCGCTGTCCGGGCCGAACAGCTCGGTCCCGTTGTTGATCCTGCCGTCGCCGTTGCGGTCAAAGGCGAGAAAACCGCAGCCGCTGCCGGGACAGGCCAGATCCTCCATTTCGCCATCGCTGTCGAGGTCAAAGAGGAAACTGGTGTTGGAGAGCAGGGGGGAATCGAGTTCGAATTGAAGGATCAGGGGGTCGATGAACAGGCCGGTGGCGGCAAAGGAGGCGGTTTGCGCGGCTACGGTGTTCTGCTCCATGGCAAGGCCGAGGTCAAAGGCAATTTCCCGGCCATCTTCGGTTTGCACGGTGCCCTGGGCGGAGAAGAGCAGGGAAGTGGCCTCGCTGTACACGGTGCCGCTGGTGAACGAGACCGACTGCAGGCTGCTTAGCGGTGTGCTCTCCTGTTGCATTGCCCGCAGGGTTGTGGAGGTTGTGAGGGAGTCCTGGAAGGCCTTGATCCTCACCGATTGGCCGGTGACCTGCCGGGTCACCTGGGAGAGGAGGGCGGTGCCGGCAGGATCGGTGCTTCCCTTGGGGGCTTCTGCCGGGTTGTTGCTGGGTGCAGTCCGCTTGATCTCGGATGCGCAGCAGATTTCAGTTGCACAGGAACTGGCAAGCATTGAGGCCAGGCGAACGCCAAAGGCGTCGCTCTGCCCATTGACCGGAGTGCCGGTAGCTGTCAGTCCACTGACTCGTTGTTCTACTTCCTTGTAGGTGTGCGACGCATCCATGCTCAGGGCGGTCGCGGTGATGTGCATTGCTCCTCCTTGTTGGGTTGAGTGGAGAGAAAAAATGGTTGTCTCTTTATCGGCCCGTCAACGGGCGAACTTTAGTGCACCGATCGTTTGACAAAACCAGGCCCCGGGCCTATTGGTCTCCCTGAGAGCAGTTGCGGTTCACCACCCTTATTTTATCCAATATCGATCAGGAGGTGTACGATGACAACAGCGACAAAGGCCATGGTCCTGGCCTCGTTT
Organism: uncultured Desulfobulbus sp.; assembly: GCF_963665445.1. GTDB lineage: Bacteria > Desulfobacterota > Desulfobulbia > Desulfobulbales > Desulfobulbaceae > Desulfobulbus. The sequence goes on from NZ_OY762276.1 coordinate 52,427, forward strand.
GCAGCGGACAGTCTGGCGCTCGGTGCCCACTGGATCTACGATACCGCCGAGATCAGGCGCAAGTTCGGGCGGGTGGAAGGGTTGATCGCCCCTGATGCAGATTCCTATCACAAGGGCAAGGAGCGGGGGGACTTTACCCATTACGGCGATCAGGCGCTGGTGTTGTTGGAATCGGTGGCTGCCAACGGCACATTTTCCCAGGAGGACTTCGCCCGCGCCTGGCAGGAGTTGTTTGCCGATTACCGGGGCTATGTCGACAAGGCCACCGCCGCCACTCTGGAGCACATGCAGCAGGGGATGCCGCTTGCCCAGTGCGGTTCCAAATCTTCGGATCTTGGCGGGGCTGCGCGTATTGCGCCGTTGATCTATCGTTTTCACAGCGATCCCGAGTCGTTGCTGACAGCGGTGCGCGAGCAGACCATGCTGACCCATAACAATCCGGCCACCCTGGCAGGGGCTGCGTTTATCGCCCAGGTCGTGGTTGATATCCTGCAGGGGAGTGATCCAGCAGCGGCCATGGAGCAGGTTCTGGAACAGGGGGTGGCGGATATTGATCTGGATATCCGCATCCGCAGTGCGCTTGACTCCCAAGCCAAGGAGAGTGGCGGTGTGATCAAGCAGTTCGGGCAGATGTGCGGTATTGCCGCCGCTCTCCCCGGAGCGCTGCACCTGGTGTTGAAGTATCCCGATGATCTCAGAACGGCGTTGGTAGAAAATGTCATGGCCGGAGGCGACTCGGCGGCCCGCGGCATGGTGGTGGGGATGATGTTGGGCGCCCGTCTGGGGCTGGAGGCACTGCCGCAAAGCTGGCAACAGGACATGCGGGCCTCTGGCCGGATCATTGCGTTGCTGGAACAAGTTGATGCCCTGCGCTGAGGATGACGGCTGCTGGGAGGCGGCGCGACTGCGAAAATCTCATTGACGGCAGGCGATATACCCCGTAGTAAGGAGCTGTGGTTTTCTTTTAGTAGCTATTCTCAATCGGGTTGTATGACAGAACAGATTTTTCAAGAGCAGCTTCGTCACTTTGAGCAGATCTGTAAGGATGCCGGGCTCAAGCTCACCCACCAGCGGCTGGTGATCTATACGGATCTGCTGCAGTCGCAGGACCATCCTTCGGCGGAGGCCCTGTACAGGCGGCTGGAGAAAAAACTGCCCACCCTTTCGCTTGATACGGTGTACCGGACCCTGGCCACCTTTGAAAAACTGGGACTGGTGCACCGGTTGGAAACCGTGGCCAGCCAGGCCCGTTACGAGGCATTGGGGGTGCGGCACCACCATTTTCTCTGCGATGGATGCGGCCAGGTCTTTGACTTCTTCTGGCCCTCCTTTGACAACGTGCGCCTTCCCGAATCTCTTGACGAGATCGGCGAGGTCGACCGTACCAGCGTCGTTGTCCACGGGATCTGTGCCGCTTGCAAGGCTACGCTGCAAGGCTGAGAGCCGTATTCGAGCAGGGGTCTGACCTGCGCGTTTCCCCGGCAAGACCTCTTCCTTCTGTTCGAAATTCTTGAGGCCTCTGTTTAGATTTTTTATGGAACCTGTTTTAAAAAAAAATTGTTCTTTACTCCTAAAGGAGAATGATTATTTTTTGCAGCATTGAGAAGTAACCCATTAGTCGTTAGAGGGTAACTGGTTTGAGTGCTTGCTGATTTTGCACAAAGACCTGACCCGGGCCAAGTCCTCTGCAGAGGGTAGTTGGCTTTCTGCCCCGAGGTTTTGGTGCGCACGTTTTTTCACTTATTCTTGCTGAGCAGTTCATCCACGATCCCAAAAGGAGAGACATCATGGCTAAAATCACCCTGAAAGACAATGCAATCGACACCATCGGCGAACTGCCTGCAGTTGGTTCTGCAGCTCCCGAATTCACCCTGGTCAAAACCGACCTCGCCGAGGTGAAGCTTGCCGACTACAAAGGGAAAAAAGTAGTGCTCAATATCTTCCCCAGCGTCGACACACCGGTTTGCGCGGCCTCGGTTCGCAATTTCAACAAGGTTGCCGGCGAAACGGAGAATACCGTGGTGCTCTGCATCTCTGCAGATCTGCCCTTTGCCCACACCCGTTTCTGTGAAACCGATGGCCTGAAAAACGTGGAGTCCCTGTCCGTATTTCGTTCTCCGGCCTTTGGCAAGGACTACGGCGTCACCATCACCACCGGGCCTATTGCCGGACTCCTCTCCCGCGCCATCGTGGTGATCGATCCTGCCGGCAAGGTCGTCTACACCGAGCAGGTTCCGGAGATCACCCAGGAGCCCAACTATGACGCGGCCCTGGCAGCCGTGAAATAAGAAGATCTTTCTTGAGCTGTCAGCTCCCTTGGCCCCGGTTGCATCCAACCGGGGCTTTTTTTTATTTTATCGTTCTCGTAAAAAGGCCCGAGAACGACGTTTCGAGTTTTGTAAGTTCCTGATTTCACGATGCGCAGCATTCAAGCTTTTGACTTTTTTCGAAGCCATCTCTTTTGATTCCCTTCAAAGCTCAGCTTGAAAAGAGGAGATCTCTCCTGATGGTCGAGATGACCTCGGGGTGGTGCTGCACTCCCTCGAAAGATCCGCCTCATCGATGTCATCCCGAACAATGTGAGGGATCTCGTCTTTGTCCCCTTGAGCTGAAGTCCAGTGGTCATCATTTTTTTTATTCAACCGCCGGTGAATAACCCCTTGAACTTGTTGGTAGAGCAGATACCGTCATTGACGGATTCGGCAGAATTAGAGATTGATATTGACAGAATAAATATTTTTCCGTAGCGTTGTTGTAAACTTTAACAAAAAGCACCAGGGGTTGCATGCTGATCGACGCCACCAATCTTGCCATCATCAACCATCTCAAAGATGGGCGCGCTTCCTACAAAAAAATCGCCGAAGAACTGTCCCTGGCCGAGGGCACGGTCCGTTCGCGGGTGAAAAAACTCATGGACGAAGGCGTGCTCTCCATTTCGGGCCTGGTCAATCCCGAGGCACTGCCCGATCAGCAGATCGTCATGGTGGGGGTCCGGGTCAAGGGCATGGATCTGGTCAAAAAAGGCGAGGAGTTCAGTCAGCTGAAATCGGTCATTTCCGTCTGCGTGGTGACCGGCCAGTTCGATCTGATCGTCACCGCTATGCTGAGCAAGGATTTCGGCCTGCTCGAATTTTTCACCCAGGAAGTCGCCACCATCGACAACGTGCGGTCGGTGGAGACCTTTGTGGTCTATAAAAGTTTCAATCTCAAGGTCCCCCTGACCAGTCAACCGGTGCTGGGAACCAGCGACCAGACCTCCGCCTCTTTCTAAGGAGCCAACCCATGGATACAACAGCCATGAAAGTGACCCCGCTGCATGCCTGGCATGTCGGCCAGAATGCCAATATGGCCGCCTTTGGCGGATATGAAATGCCGCTGTGGTACCCGGCCGGGGCCAAGGCCGAGCATCTGGCCGTGATTACCGCGGCCGGCCTTTTCGACACCAGCCACATGGCCGTGCTCACCCTGCGCGGGTCGCGGGTGCGTGATCTGCTCCAATCCTCCTTCTCCAAGGACCTGGAACGCTGCATCGGGCCGAAAGAGGCCCCCCTGCTTCCCGGACGCTGCGTCTACGGCGTGTTCCTCGATATGAGTGGAGGGGTGCTCGACGACGCCATTGTCTACCAGTGCGGCGGCAGCGAATACATGATCGTGGTCAACGCCTCCATGGGCGGGCCCATCGCCGCTCATCTGCGCGAACAAAACCGTTTCGGCAGCGAGGCTGAGATCGTCGATCGCACCGACCGGGTCGGTAAGATGGATATCCAGGGCCCCAAGGCCGCCGCCATTCTCGGCCGGATCCTGCAGGACCCGCAGCAGGTCTTTGACAAGATGGTCTATTTTTCCTTCAAGGGCAGTTTCGCACCAACAGAGCTGCCTGGGGGAGCTGTGACCCTGCAGGACGGGACCCCGTTGATGGTATCGCGCACCGGCTATACCGGCGAGTTCGGCTTTGAGCTGTTTATCGCCCCGGAACATCTCGAGCGTCTGTGGACGCTGCTGCTCGATGCGGGCCGTTCCGAAGGGCTGATTGCCTGCGGTCTGGCCGCACGCGATTCCCTGCGGGCCGGCGCCGGTCTGCCGCTCTCCCACCAGGATATCGGCCCCTGGATTTTTGCGGAAAATCCCTGGATGTTCGTCCTGCCTTGGGACGAGAGCGGGCGAGGATTCAGCAAGGATTGTCTCGGCTTGAGCGCGGTGCTTGACGCGCAGAATCCTCCGGTCACCCAGGCCTTTGCCGGCTTTGATCCGCGCAAGATTACCCTGAGCGACAGCGCCAGGGTGACCGACCTTGAGGGCACCACCATCGGCACCATTCTCACCTGCACCACCGACATGGCCATCGACCGGGTGGACGGAAAAATTATCAGCCTGGCCACCCCGGTGGAGCAGGGGCGACCGGCATCGTTCACCCCACGAGGCCTCTGCTGCGGCCTGGTCCGCCTCAATACGAAATTTACCGTCGGCAGCGAGATCATCCTCACCGACGGTAAACGCAAACTCAAGGTGGAGATCCGCGACGAGATTCGGCCGGACCGTACCGCCCGCAACCCCATGCAAACCATGCTCAACGCTTAAAGGAGAACCTTGATGAAAGAACTCGATGAACTGCAATTGCCCTCGGACCTCGGGTACACCGACGATCATGAATGGGCCCAGGTGACCGGTGCGACCGTGCGCATCGGCGTCAGCGACTATGCCCAGGATCAGCTGGGCGATATCGTCTTTGTCGAATTGCCGGCCGTGGGCGACAGTTTTGCCAAGGGCGAGGAGTTCGGCACCCTGGAGTCGGTCAAGGCGGTTTCCGAGCTGTACATGCCCATGTCCGGCGAGGTGGTTGCGGTCAATACGGCCCTCACCGATAGCCCCGAATTGATCAATGAAGATCCGTACGCCAACTGGATCATCGAGATCAAAGCCAGCAATCCCGGCGAATTTGACGAGCTGCACCAGGCGGCAGCCTACCTCGAAATGCTCAGAGGATAAACTATGCGCTACCTGCCCCATACCCCCGAAGAAATCAGCGAGATGCTCGAGGTTATCGGTTGCGACAGCTTGGATGGGCTGTTTGCCTCCGTTCCCGCCGACTGCCGCATGACCGCGTCCTGGAACCTGCCCCAGGCCAAGAGCGAGTGGCAGCTGAACGACCATATGCGCGCATTGGCCTCCGCCATGGGGGTTGATGCGTCCGCCAAGGTACTGATCGGGGCGGGCAGCTATTGCCACCACATCCCCGAGACCGTACGGGCCCTGACGAGCCGTTCCGAGTTCCTCACCGCCTATACCCCCTACCAGCCGGAGTTGGCCCAGGGCACCCTCCAGGGCATCTTCGAATACCAGACCCTGACCGCCCGTCTGCTTGGGGTGGATGTGGTCAACGCCTCGATGTACGACGGTGCCTCCGCCCTGGCCGAGGCCCTACTCATGGGGCTGCGCATTGCCAAGAAGAAAAAACGGGTGGCCGTGTCCAAGGCCGTTCACCCCCACTACCGGGCAGTGGTCCGGGCCTATCTCCAGCCCGCGGGCTTTGAGATCGTCGAGCTCGACTACGGTGCAGACGGGCGGACCGATCTCGGCGGGCTTGCCGACGACCTTGCGGCGGTGGCGCTGCAGTCGCCCAACTTCTTCGGTGTGATCGAGGATCTCAGCCAGGCCGGGACAACCATTCACGCTGCGGGCGCGCTCTTTGTCGCCGGTTTTTCCGAACCGCTTGCCTACGGCCTGGTGAAAAGCCCTGGTTCCTGCGGCGCGGATATCGTCTGCGGCGAGGGCCAGAGCTTCGGCATCGCCCCGTCCTTCGGCGGCCCGGGGCTGGGGATGTTCGGTTGCAAGGAACCCTACACCCGCAACATGCCCGGCCGTCTGGTCGGGGAGACCAAGGATCTCGAAGGGCGGCGGGGCTACGTGCTGACGCTTGCCACCCGCGAGCAGCATATCCGCCGGGAAAAGGCGACCTCCAACATCTGCTCCAATCAGGGTATCTGCGCCATGACCGCGGCCATGTATATGGCTTCCCTTGGCGGGACCGGCATCGGTCAACTGGCCCGGCTCAACTTTGACAAGACCCAGTATTTGAAGAAGAGCCTCCAACAGGCCGGGGCCGAGATCGTCTTTGCCGCACCGAGCTTCAACGAATTCGTCGTCCGCTTCCCCGGAGACTTTGCGGCAGCCCGGCAGCGGCTGCTGGCCAAAAACATTGTCGTTGGCCTGGAGTTGGGGAAATTCTATCCTGAGTTGAGCGGGGCTTACCTGTTCTGCGTCACCGAGACGATCGACAAACCAACCATGGACGCCATTGTCGCGGAGGTGGCAGCATGAGTACGCAACCAAATACAACCCTGGGGACCGGCGGACTGATCTTCAATGAACCGCTGTTGTGGGAACGGGGCAAAAAGGGACGGGTCGGCATGTCGATTCCAGAAAGCGATGTGCCCGCAGCAGACCTGGACGCCGCCCTTGCCAGCGAAGGCGTGGATTTTCCCGACTTGAGCGAGGTGGACGTGGTCCGACATTACACCCGTCTCTCCCAGTGGAACTTCGGCGTCGACAGCGGCATGTACCCGCTCGGTTCCTGCACCATGAAGTACAACCCCAAGACCAACGAGCGTCAGGCGGCGACACCGGCCATTGCCGGTGCCCACCCCATGCTCGAGGATGGCCTCTGTCAGGGGACCTTGCAACTGCTCTTTGAACTGCAGCAGTATCTCGCCGCCATCACCGGCCTGGACGCGGTGTCCCTGCAACCGGCCGCAGGTGCCCACGGCGAGCTGACCGGCATGCTCATCTTCCATGCCTACCACCGGAACCAGGGCAGGCAGCGGCACAAGATCCTCATTCCGGATACGGCCCACGGCACCAACCCGGCATCGGCCGCGCTCTGTGGCTTCAAGGCCGTTCCGGTCAAATCGGGCGAGGACGGCATGCTCGATCCGGCCCTGGTGGCCTCGCTGATGGACGAGGACACCGCCGGCATCATGATCACCAACCCCAACACCCTGGGGCTTTTTGAAGAGAGCATCCGCGAGATCGCCGAGATCGTCCATGCCAAGGGCGGCCTGGTCTACGGCGATGGCGCCAACATGAACGCGGTGCTCGGGGTGATCGATGCCAAGGCCTGCGGCATCGATGTGCTCCACCTCAACCTCCACAAGACCTTTTCCACCCCGCACGGCGGCGGCGGCCCCGGTGCCGGGCCGGTCTGCGTGACCACCGCGCTTGAGCCCTTTCTGCCTGTACCGCGGGTGGTTATCGTCGATGGCCAGTATCGCCTCGAGGAAAACCACCCGCTCTCCGTTGGCCGGGTGCATGCCTTCCACGGCAACTTCGGGGTGTTGGTCAAGGCCTACAGCTATATTCTCTCCATGGGCGAAGAGGGCTTGCATCAGGTCAGCCGGTTGGCGGTACTCAATGCCAACTATATCAAGGAACAGCTCAAGGGCGTTTTCCATCTGCCCTATGACCGGCCCTGCATGCACGAATGCGTGTTTTCCGACCAGAATCAGCAGGCCGATAAAATCACCACCCTGGATATGGCCAAACGGTTGATCGATTACGGCTACCACCCGCCGACCATCTACTTTCCCCTGGTGGTGCACGGGGCGATGATGATTGAGCCCACCGAGAGCGAGTGCAAGGCGGATATCGACCAGTTCATCGCCACCCTCAAACGCATTGCCGAGGAGGCCAAGACGGATCCGGAGCTGCTCCATCAGGCCCCGCAACGGACCAAGGTGCGGCGGCTGGACGAGGTCCAGGCGGCCCGTTGTCCCTGCCTGGTCGGTTTGCCGTTGGCCGAATAGCGGAACCATGATCAACACGGCCGGTTTTGTCGACCTGGGGCTGCAGCCCTACGTGCAGGTGCATGCGCTCCAGGTCGGCCTGGCCACGGCCTTGCACCATGGCGATCTTGATCGGGATCAGTTCCTCTGCGTGGAGCATCCTTCGGTCTACACCCTGGGACGCCATGGCAGCCGTTCTCATCTCGGGGTGAGCGAGGACTTTCTCGCCAAGCGCGGCATCGAGGTGGTCACCATCGAGCGCGGAGGGGAGATCACCTACCACGGTCCGGGGCAGTTGGTCCTCTATCCGATTCTTCGCCTGAAACAACATCGCCTGCGGGTGGGCGAGTATGTCTGCCTGATGGAGGAGTTGATGCTGCGCCTGGCCGCGGACTGCGGGGTGAGGGCCAACCGCGATCCCCGCAATCACGGCGTCTGGGTCGGCAACAACAAGCTGGGCAGTATCGGCATCGCCATCCGCCACGGTGTCACCTTTCATGGCCTGGCCTTGAACGTGGAGCTCGACCTGACCCCCTTTTCCTGGATCAATCCCTGCGGCCTCACCGGGGTGGGCATGACCTCGTTTGTTCATGAAGGCGCCAACTGCTCCATGGCCCAGGTCAAAGCGCATCTGCGGATGCATCTTGAAGAACTCTTCACCCTCAATCTGCAGACCGTGAGCGAGGCCTCGCTCCTCGTAGCCCTGCAAGGAACACCTGCTCCATGACCCAGCAACCAAAGCCCCCTTGGCTCAAACGGAAACTGCCCTCCGGTCCCCAGTACGAACGCATCCGTCACCTGATCAAGGATCAATGTCTCAGCACCGTCTGCCAGGAGGCGATGTGTCCCAACCAGTTTGAATGTTTCGGCAAGGGCGCTGCCACCTTCATGATCCTGGGGGATCGCTGCAGCCGCAACTGCCGCTTCTGCGCCGTGGGGCATGGGCCGCAGGGCCTGCCTGACCCGGACGAGCCCCGGCGGGTGGCCGAGGCGGTGCAGACCATGGGGCTGTCCTACTGCGTGATCACCTCGGTAACCCGCGACGATCTTGAAGATGGCGGTGCCGCCCATTTTGCCGCCACTATCCGGGCGATCCGAGCCTTGACGCCCCAGACCCTGATCGAGGTCCTCATTCCCGACTTCCAAGGTGATGTCGAGGCCCTGCGAATCGTACTCGAGGCAGGCCCGGAGGTGCTCAACCATAACCTGGAAACCGTGCCTTCCCTCTATGCGACTGTCCGTCCACAGGCAGACTACAACCAGAGTTTACAGGTCTTGCACCGGAGCAAGAATTTTGCCCCTGAGGTGGTGAGCAAATGCGGCATTATGGTGGGGCTTGGGGAGAGCAGGGAGGAACTGAGCGAGCTGATGCGGGATCTGCGCCAGGTGGGCTGCGATATCCTCACCATGGGCCAGTATCTGCAACCGTCAAAAAATCATCTGCCCGTGGTGCGCTATGTGCCTCCGGAGGAGTTTGCCGAGCTCGAGCAGGAGGCGCTTGCCCTGGGATTCGGTGCCGTGGCAGCAGCCCCCTTTGTTCGCAGTTCCTATCAGGCGGAGGCCCTGTTTCGCCGTGCCCTGGAGATGTCCGCTGCAGGAGGGTAAGGCTCTTTTTTTCGTGGAGTTGACACCAACAGGAGAATGGTTCATTATAGACGCTTCCATTATGTGTGTTTTCGCGCTGAACCCGCGACAAACATTTCTCCCGATGCGTCAACGACCGGTATCCCATGTTAAAACGAAAAAATACAGTCCTGCAGCTGGCGCAGTTCCTGGCCCTGGTGGCCAGTCTGCTGATTGCAGGGCAGATAGGCTACACCTTGTATCAAGGTGCCCCCCTCTGTCTCAATGACGGCTGCAAGGTGGTGGAAAAGCTGACCCGGGTCTCCCCCCTGATCATCAACGTGGCGGGTTTGCTCTTTTTTCAGATCGTCTACTGGGGCCTGCATGCGGCCAGGGGCGATCAGCGGCGTGTCCCGGCCTTTATCAAAACCGTGCTGCTGGCCGGGCTGGCGGCGGAAGGGGTGCTGATCAGTTTTCAGTATCTGGTGGCGCAGACCTTCTGTACCTACTGTATCGGTATCTTTGGTTTTGTGGTGGCACTCAATCTGCTCTTAGGTCTACGCCAGGTATTGGCCGGTATTTTGATTTGTGCGGCGGCCAGCCTCTCCTTTGCCGGCCTGGATGTGAGCAAGACTGTCCCGGGCAAGGTCGCTTTCACCGGTGGAGTCATGGCGCAGCGTTCGGGCGCAGCCAATGCACCGGAACATTACCTCTTTTTTTCCTCGACCTGTCCGCACTGCGAAAAAGTGCTTGCCGCCCTGAAAACCGACACCAGGCCCACGGTGTTTTTCAACCCGATCGACAAGGTGGCAACCATCGACATCCCGCAGGTGCTGTATCGTCCGGGCTACTCCTTTGGCCTCAACAAGAACCTGCTCAGCTCGCTGGGGATTGACGAAGTTCCGGTCCTCATCACCAAAACCGCCGAGGGGTTGATGATCCGCAAGGGGGAGACTGCCATCCTGGGCTACCTGACCGCCCCGGTGCAACCTGCCCCGGTGAGCGGGAAATCCGAGCCGCTTCTCCTGCCTGGCAGCAGTGACGGCTGTCAGGTTTCCGCAGACTGCAGCAACACCTCGTCCGGGCAATCTTCCCTGCAGTAAATCCTCCCGTCTCTGGATCAGGCTCCAAGGGCCTGATCCAGATCCCAGAACAGATCCTCCGCATCCTCCAGACCGATACTGAGGCGAATCATATCCGGCGTTACCCCGGATGCCCGCAGCTCCTCTTCGCTCAGCTGGCTGTGGGTGGTGCTTGCCGGATGGATGGCCAGGCTCTTGGCATCGCCGATGTTGGCCACATGGCTGAACAACTGCAGGTGGTCGATGAAGCGCTGGCCCGCCTCGCGTCCGCCCTTGATGCCGAAGGTGAGGATGGCCCCCGCGCCCTTGGGCAGGTATCGCATGGCCCGCTCATGGCTGGGGTGATCGCTGAGGCCGGGATAATTGACCCAGGCGACGCGGTCGTGTTCGCGCAGAAATTGGGCCACAGCCAGGGTGTTTGCCACATGACGATCCATGCGCAGACTCAGGGTCTCGATTCCCTGGACGGTCAGCCAACTGTTGAACGGCGAGGCCGAGACTCCCAGATCGCGGAGCATCTGTACCCGCGCCTTGAGGATAAAGGCCGGTGCGCCGAGACCGGCGTAGACCAGACCGTGGTAGGAGGGATCCGGCTCGGTGAAGTTGGCGAACCGGCCCGAGTTCCAGGCGAAACTGCCGCCGTCGATGAGCATGCCGCCCAGGCAGGTGCCGTGGCCGTTGAGGAATTTGGTAGTGCTGTGGCTGACGATGTTGGCGCCCAGCTCCAGCGGTCGGCAGAGATAGGGCGTACCCACGGTGTTGTCGATCATCAGCGGGATGTTGTGCGCCCGGGCAATGTCTCCGACCTCGGTAAAGGGAAAGACGATGAGCCCCGGGTTGCCCAGGGTTTCGCCGTAGATCAGCTTGGTGTTAGGGCGAATGGCGCGGGCAAAGGAATCAGGATCGGCCGGATCGGCGAAGCTGACCTCGATGCCCAGGCGGGGCAGGGTGTAGCGAAGCTGGTTGTAGGTGCCGCCATAGAGGCTGTTGCTGGAGACGATATGGTCGCCCGCCTCACAGAGGGTGAAGAAGGCCAGGGTCTGGGCGCCGTGGCCGCTGCTGGCCGCAAGTCCTGCAATGCCGCCTTCCAGCGAGCTCACCCGTTGCTCGAGGGCGTCGGTGGTCGGGTTCATGATCCGGGTGTAGATGTTGCCGAACTCCTTGAGGGCAAAGAGGTTGGCGGCCTGCTCGCAGCTTTGAAACTGATAGGAGGTTGTCTGATAGAGGGGAAGGGCGCGACTTCCAGTGGTCGGGTCAGCCGTCTGTCCCGCATGCAGTTGACGGGTGGTGAAGCCAAAGGTGCGCTGTTGTCCGGCCATGATCATTCCTCCTTGGTTTAACGGTCCCGGAAAGTAGTGGTAGAGGCCACAATAAGCATGAATGGGCTTCGGGCAAAAGCCAGAAGGCGATTATTGAACCAAATTGTGGTGCTGTGAGCCCGTGGTTTGACCGGGGGGAGGTGCGGGTTAGCGTATTTCCTCGTGGAAACAGGGCAACAAATCGGCATGGATCTGTTGGGGGGAGTGGAAAAAAATATCGGCGCCGGCCTGCTGCAGTTCTTCCTCGCTGCCGTATCCGTAGGTCACGGCGGCGGTGTGGATGGCGTTGGCCTGCCCACCGAGCAGGTCATACTTGCGATCGCCGATCATCATCGTCTGGGTGGGCTTGGCCCCGATCTGGGTGAGGATATGGCCAATGAGGGAGGGCTTGTCGACGAGCTCGCCGCTGAGTTCGGCCCCGAAGATGTGGTTGAAAAATGGGGTCAGAGCGAAATGGGCAAGAATCCGCTCGGCAAAGATGCGCGGCTTGGAGGTCGCGACAAAGAGGCGAAATCCTCGTTCCTGCAAGGTGGCAAGCGCCTCCGGTATCCCGTCATAGACCTGATTTTCATAGAGACCGACCTCGGCAAACCGCTCCCGGTACAACAGGACCGCCCGATGCACCAGGGCGGGATCGTCCGTTGCCATGAGACGGGCAAAGCTCTGCGCCAGGGGCGGGCCGATACACCATTCCAGGTCATCGGCCTGCGGCGGCTCATGGCCCAGTTCAGTGAGGGCGTGCTGGATACAGCGGGTAATGCCGGCTTTGGGATCGGTCAGGGTGCCGTCGAGATCAAAGAGAAGGTCAGTAAGCCGTATTGCATTCATTGCTTGGTTGTTGCCGCAGTTGCAGTGGTTTCTTTTGTGAGGGTCAGCTTCGGCTGCCATTTGAGCCAGGTCTCGTCAAGGGTTGCGCTGACCTTGAAGTGCTGCCCGGGATAGGCCGCCGGGCCCATATCCGGGCCCTCGGGAGTGGCCAGGCCGATGCCGCCCTCCAGGAGCGACTCAACCGATTCGGTACGGAGGGTCATGCCACTGAGCACCCCGCCGCTGACCTTGATGCCGCTAGCGTTCCAGAAGCGGGTGCCGTTGTGAATGAGCCGGGTGTAGGGCTCTTCGATATTGACGTTGAGCCAGACCTCCTGGGCTGTGGGCGAGAGTTGGTAGCCGGTTACCTGGCCCACCGGAATCTGGCGGTAATAGATCGGGCTGCCCGGTTTGAGCGAGCCGAGGCTGTCGGTTTCCAGGATCAGGTTGAGACCGGTCAGGGGTTGGGTGGTGTCGTCGGCCAGCGGCAGCACGGTGAAGTCGGTCACCTTGGCGCCCAGACCCTTCTGCAGGTCGATGTAGGCGCCGGTGAGGATGGTTTCCACATGCTTGATGCCGGTGAGGCGCACCTCCGGCCGGACCAGGCGCAGGCGGGAGTTGCGGCGAAACAGGGGCGCCATGTCGGGATCAATGCAGGCCTCGGCGCGTACCTCACCGTTTTTCGGATCAAGATGGAGTGTGTTCAGACGGCCGACGGTGATCCCCTGGTAGCGTATCTCGGTGGAGGTGCTGATCCCCTCGCCGTTCTTGAAATGAAGTTGCAGCCGCAGGGCATCGGCGTTTTCCGCCTCGGCCAGCGAGGGGAAGAGGGAGAAGCTCTGTTCCGAACGAGCCGCACGGCCTTTCCCCTCGCTGGTGAAACTGATGCCGCCGTTGATCAGGGCATCAAAGGGGGCGGTTTCCAGGTTCACCCCTTGGAGTGAGGCGCTCATTTTCACCGGGGAGAGGGCATAGAAGCGGGTGTTCTCGCGCACCAGATCCCGGTACTGGTCTTTGATCAGAATATGGACCACCGTATCGCGCCGGTTTTTCGCCAGGTCGAATCCCAGGACCTCGCCTACATGGATATTGTTGAACAGAATCGGCGCACCAAGGGTCAGCCGGGGCGCCTGGGCGGCAACCAGATGCAGCCGTAACCCCTGCAGTTCCATCTCCGGGATGGTTTTGACGGCCTCGCCGTAGGATGGGGAGAGGGGGAAACGTTGTCCCGCCTCCGCAACCGGCGGTGTTTTTTGCATCGGTGGGGTCATGAAGGCGATGCCGCCGACCAACAGCGATTGCACCGAGCCCAGCTCAACCTTGATTCGGCTCAGGCTGGCGTCCATTTTGAAGCCACCGGTCTTCCAGAAGATGCTTCTTTTGGTGATGAGCTCGTCGTGGGGGGCAAAAACCGTGATCTGCACCAGGACGTTTTTTCCCTTCGGCGCCAGGTCAATGCCGGTGATCTCGCCCACGGCTATCTCCTTATAGAGGATCGGCGCCCCCACATTCAGGCCGCCGCTCTCCGGCGCAACCAGGGTATAGGTGGTGCCGGGGCGGTTGGCGGGACTGGGCATGGGCGAGGTTTCTTCAATGAATTCAGTTTGTTTGTCGCCCGAGCCGATGTCAAAGGTAATGTAGGGGCCGGTGAGCAGGGTCTCGAGGTTTTTCACCCCGGTGATCTGCACCTGCGGCCGTACCGTCCAGAAACGGGTGGACTGCCGCAGGGCCGGTTCCATGCGCGGATCGAGCAGCAACTCTGCGGTGACGGTGTGCAGCGATTCGTTGATGTCCACCGTCTTGACCACACCGGCCTTGAGTCCGCGGTACATGACCTTGGTCTTGCCGGCCACGATGCCCTCACCCGAGGCCAACTGCAACTGGGCAGCGATGCCGTATTCGGCATCCTCGAAATCCTTGTAGAGCGAAAACTCGGTTCCATTTTCGGCCAGCGGGCTCTCCTGCAGCAGCGGCGGCGTATCGCAGCTGAGCCCACCGTAGATCAGGGATGCCAGCGATTCAACGTTGACCGTCAATCCGCTTTGGACATCACCGGTGAGGCTGAGTCCGCTGGCGTTCCAAAAACGGGTGCCGGTGTGGATCAGGCGGGTGAAGCGGGCCTCGATATAGGCCTTGAGCAGAATGGTGCCGTCCTCCTGGAGGAGATAGTCCTCGATATACCCGATCTGCAGGTTCTTGGTGTAGATGTTGGAGCCGCGCTGCAGGGAATAGAGCATATTGGTTTTCAGGGTGATATGCAGGCCGGGGCTGGAGTTGTCGATCGATGGTTGTTCGGCAAGCCCCTTGAAGTGTTCGGCAGAGGTCTTGGATGTGCCCTGGCGCATGCCGATGTAGGACCCGCCGAACAGGGTGTCCAGTCCGCTGATCTTGCCTGCGGAAACCTCGGGTTTGACGATCCAGAAGGCGGTGTCCGTTACCAGGGCCTCGCGGATCTGGCTTTCCATGGTGATGACCAGGCTGACGCCCTTCATCCCGGGATCGATGTTGATTTTTTTCACCGTGCCCACCGGAATGCCGCGGATAATGACTTTGGTCTTGCCGGGATTGATGCCGGTGGCATCCTCGAAGTGGACCGTAATGTCGATGCCGGCGTCGCGCATGCCGGTGTAGAGGAGCCAACCGCCGATACAGAGGGCCACCAGGGGCAGAATCCAGATGGGGGAGAGGCTGCGACGTTTGCGAATAAGGGGTGTTTCCATGAAAATTATTTGGTTTCAGCGGCTTGTGCGGCATCCCACAGCAGCCGTGGGTCAAAGCTGAGAGCAGCGAACATGGTAGAGAGCACCACCCCGGTGAAGTAGAGCGAGGCGGGTGCGGCGGAGATCGAGGAGAGAAAACCGAACTGCGCCAGGGAACAGAGCAGGGTGATGACGAAGATGTCGAGCATGGACCAGCGGCCGATGAACTCGATGAAGCGAAACATGATTGCCTTGTGCCTCAGCGAGCTGCGCCAGCGAAAGTGGATCGAGAGCAGAATGATCACCAGACCGATAATCTTGAACAGCGGCACCAGGATAGAGGCGATCAGGATCACCAGGCCGATACCGTAGGAGCCGTCCTTGAAGAAGTAGAGAATACCGTCCATGATGGTGGAGCGATCGGGAACGCCAAAGGTATCGACCTCCATGATCGGGAGCAGGTTTGCCGGCAGGGTGAGGACGATGGCGGTGGCGATCAGGGCCCAGGTACGGGCAATGGAGTTCTGTTTGCGTTGATGCAGGGTGTGTCCGCAGCGGGGGCAATGGCTCCGACCGGTGGTTTGCCGGTAGTCGGCGGGCAACAGCTTGTGGCAGTCGTGGCAGAGCAGGTAGTCGGCGGGATCGGCACTCTCCGGCAGAACCGTGCGCTGTCGCTCCGACTCCATCATCGACCAGAATCGCTGCGGATCGATGGTGGTCTGTGCGGCCACGGTGGTCACGACCAGCCCCACCAGGCAGAAAAATCCACCATTGAGCGAGACCGAAGCCATGTGCGACATCTTGATGATCGTAATCAGCACGCCGACGAGAAAGACGTCGGTCATGGACCATTCGCTCAGGTGATGATAGGCACGAAACAAGGGCGGCATCAACCGGCTGCGACGGCCGCTGGCCAGGCCAAGGGTCACCATCAGGAGCGAGCTCAGCAGCAGCAGGGGGAATATCATGGTGGTCAAAGCAACGATCATACCCACAACGTACTGCCCGCTTGCAAACATGTGCATGCAGGCCTGGAAGATCGAACTGCGATTGTCGATCCCCAGCACTGAAAAGGTCAGCAGCGGCAAGAGGTTGGCCGGGAGATAGAGCACGAGGCCGGTGATGCTCAGGGCCAGCCCTTTTTGAATGGGGTGGCGTTTGTAGCGGTGCAGCTGCCGTGAACAGCGTGGGCAGAGGGCAACCTGGTTGGGCTGGAGCTTGGGCGGTTGCAGGATCTGACTGCAGCTTGGGCAGACCATCACCTTGGATGGGCCAGGTGGGGGCGTGGAAAGAGACATGAACGGTTAGCGGGCCAGTGCGGGAGAGCCGATAACCTTTTTCTGGCCGGACTCAGCAAGCAGATAGAGATAGTGCAGGGTGTCCTTTTCCGGCATGGGCCGGGAAAAATAATAGCCTTGGACCTCGTTGCAGCCGATACCGCGCAACCAGTGCAGCTGATCCCTGGTTTCCACGCCTTCGGCCACCACATTGAGCTGCATCTGTTTGGACATGGCGGTGATGGTGGAGACGATGCTGCGGCTATTGGTGTCGCTTGCGCTGATGAAGCGTTTGTCGATTTTCAGGGTCGAGACCGGCATTTCGCTGAGGTAACTCAGGGAGGAGTAGCCGGTGCCGAAATCGTCGATGGAAAAGCGGATGCCCCGTTCGCGGAAGCGATGCATGGTTTCCAGGGAATGCTGTACGTCCTTCATTGCGGTGGTTTCGGTAATCTCAAATTCGATCAGCTGGTGATTGATACGATGGGCGCCGAGAATGGTGTCGATGGTTTCGACAATGTTTTTCTGGTTAAAGGTCCGCGGCGACATGTTGACGCTGATCGGCAAGAGTTTGAGATTATGCTCCTGCAGTTTGGTGAGGAATATACAGACCTCGTCAAGGACATACAAGCTCATCTCGTCGATAAGCCCAGATTCTTCGGCAACCGGGATAAATTGGTCCGGGGTGATGATGGAGCTGTTTTTCTGCCAGCGAACCAGGGCCTCAAAGGAGGTGGGGCGTTCGTTGGCCAGATCGATTTTCGGTTGATAGTAGACGGTGAACTCGCGCTGCTTCAGGCCGCTGCGGATCGCGTTTTCGATGCGGATGCGGTTGAGCAGCTTTTCGTTCATCTCCTGGGTGAACATCACGAACTTGTTTTTGCCCTCGCTCTTGGCCTTGTACATGGCCATGTCGGCGTTCTTGATCAGTTCCTGGGAGGTGCGGCCATCGTTGGGATAGAGGGCGATGCCGATGCTGGCGTTGACGTAGATGGTGTTGGGGTGCAGTTTGATCGGTTGTTTGAGCGAGGCGAGGATACGGCTGGCCAGGTTGTAGACCGCGTTTTCGTTATCAATGCTTTCACTCAAAAGGATAAACTCGTCGCCGCCCAGGCGGGAGAGGGTGTCCTCGCTGCGGATGGTTGCCGAGAGCCGCTCCGCCACCTCGATCAGCACCTGGTCGCCCTTGTCGTGGCCCATGGAGTCGTTGATGTTTTTGAAGTTGTCCAGGTCGATGAAAAAGACGGCCAGGGCTCTGTTCTCGCGGCCGGCGCGGGCGATGGCCTTGGTCAGGCGGTGTTCCAGTGCGGCCCGGTTGGGCAGTTTGGTCAGGGCATCGCTGTAGGCCAAAATGGAGATCTGCTTTTCTTTACGCTTGAGTTCGGTGATGTCGTGGAAAAAGGCAAAATAATGGGTGATTTCCTGCCGTTCATTGCGGATGACGCTCACCGACAGCCACTGGGGGCAGATGGATCCGTCCTTTTTGCGGTTCCAGATCTCACCGGACCAGGAGCCGGTCTGCGGCAGGCCCTTCCACATGGCCTTGAAGGAGTTTTCCACCTGGTCGCTGGAGGCGAGCAGGGAGGGGTGCTGGCCGATGATTTCCGAGGCCGGATAGCCGGTGATGCGGGAAAACGAGGTGTTGGTGGTGAGAATGCGCCCTTCGGGGTCGGTGATGTAGATTCCCTCGATGGCGTTGTCGAAAATGTTCTTGAACAGGAGGAGGTATTTTTCCGCACTCCTGCGGGTGGCGTTTTCGGCCTGAAGTTTGTGTTCCGCTTCCTGGCGGATGGCGATTTCCTGATGGAGTTGCTGCTGAATGGTCGCGTTGCTTTCCTGTTCATCGGCCAGCATGCGTTGCTGGCTGTGCAGCGCGCTGAGCATCTCGCGGCAGGAATGGACGATTCGGCCGCACTCCTCGGAAGCCAGACCATGACATTCCCCCTGAAAAAGAGGCATCTCCGGTTGCTCAAGCAGGGCGGCCAGGTTGTGCAGCGGCCGGCTCATCCGTTGCGCCAGGAGATAACTCAGGCCGACAAAGAGGAGGGCGCAGGGGAGGAGAACAAGCCCGCAGAACCGGTAGAAACGGGTCATGGGCTGTGCAAGTTCACCCACCGGGACGGCAATACCGGCGATGAGGCGCAGTTCGGGCATTGAGGCGAAAAAGAGGCGCCGTTCTTCGGGGGCATCCATGGGGGTCCAGCGCAGGGAGCCCTGCTGCTGTTTGACCAGCTGTCTGCCGAGGGCGAGCATGCGTTCCCGGGCTGATGGGTTCTGGGACGCCGTGGCCGAGATCTGCGGGCGAAAGGTTCCGCTGGCATCGACGACAAAGGGCTGACAGGAGAGGTCACCCGTGAGCGAAGACGACATGGTTTGGGCAAGCTGATCAAGCGGCACCAGGTTGGGCAGTTCTTCCGTGGTGCCGAAGGAGACGATCAGCCAGTTCCACGGGGCAAATGCAGTTGTACTGTATAAGGTCGGTCCATGCCCCTCGGCCATGGCGTGGATGATGTCGCCGCTGCCGGCGGCACGCAGGCGAAGAAGCAGGTCATTGTCGAGATGGGTGTGCAGCAGGGCCTTGTTGGGGTGAACCAGGATCCTCCCCTGAGCGTCGACGCACAACAGGTGGTTGTTGGGGGCGGCCTGCTGGGCAATGAGGGACTCTTGTGCCAACCACTGGGCCTCGTCCAGAGAGAGGGCACCGGTTTGGCTCTTCTGATAGAGGGATTCAACGATCAGACGACTGTCTTCTGCCGTGGTGCGTAGAGATTGCACCAGGGACGCATTGGCCGCGCTGCGGGTGTCCTTCTGGATGGAGGCAACGGTGGCGAGCACCTGTTGATCCAAATACTGGCGCTCCTGGCGTGCGGCGACGTAGGCGCCACCCCCGAGTGCCGCCAATAGCGGAAAGAGGAGAAACAGTGTATAGCTGGAGAAGATTTTGGCTTGTGTGGTCATGTCTGATCCAACCGCTGCAAATCATGGCAGCAACCCCCGACAATGCGGTTTGTCAGAGTGTTGAGTGGTTGCAGGGGCCTCCGGGCACTGGAGAGTAAACATCCGCTAGATATGCATGATTGCTTAGAATAATAGAAAAAAAATAAGTAATAGTCCAATGCAATTCCGCCCCGCAGGCCACGGAAAGAGAGGTGCCGCTTCTGTGGTGAACATCCATCCTATCCACTTTGTCCCACAGCGTAGGCCTCAATGCCTTGAGGCTGTAGTCTTTTGGGCCTGTCGCCTCTTGAGGGGGACCCATGACGGGCGTTGCAGAAAAAATTGACAGAGGCAGTGAGCGCGCTCAGTTGCACTTCTCTCACCTGGCCAACATCCGTTGGTTTATTCTCTTTCGGGTGCTGTTCAATGCACGGTTTTACTATCCGGTCTTTACCATCCTCTTTCTCGATTATGGCCTGAGCCTGGAACAGTTCGCCCTGTTGAACACGGTATGGGCACTCACCATCGTCCTTGCGGAAGTCCCCTCCGGTGCCCTGGCCGATCTCTTGGGAAGAAAAAAGCTGCTGGTGGCCACGACCCTGTTGATGGTCTGTGAAATGTCGCTGCTGGCCTTCGTGCCCCTGGGACATCCGCGCTGGGTCTTTGGTGCCTTTCTCCTTAACCGTATTCTCAGCGGGCTGGCGGAAGCCATGGCCAGTGGTGCGGATGAGGCCCTGGCCTACGACACCCTGGTGGCGGCTGGACTCGGCAAACAGTGGCCACGGGTGCTTGAAGTGCAGATGCGGGCCCAGAATCTGGGGTACATCTTTGCGATGACCCTGGGGGCCGCAGCCTATGATCCAGGACTGCTCAACAGGCTGGGGAGCTGGTTCGGACTGGGCTGGCACCTGCATCAGCAGATCACCATGCGCTTTCCGCTCTACCTGACCCTCGGCTTCGCCCTGCTGGCTTTGATCACTACCCTCAAGATGGAGGAACCTGCACAGCTGCATCCGGAGGAGAAGGCCGCTGAACCGAGCCTGTGGGAGCTCTCCCGTCTGACCCTGGAGGCGGGGCAATGGATTGTGAGGACCCCCATGGCGCTGGCGGTTATCCTCTTTGGCATGACCTTTGACCATACCCTGCGGATGATAGTCACCCTGACCAGTAAGTACTACCGGCTTATCGGTTTGCCGGAAGCCAGTTTCGGGCTCCTGGGGTCCCTGGTGGCTGTGGTGGGATTATTCGTCCCTCGCTTGGCCCGGTGGATGAGCGAGCGTTATTCTCCGGGAAAGAATGTGGCAGTCCTGGCTGTATCCATGGTCGGGGTGTTGTTTGTTCTGCAGCTTTTTGTTCCCTACCTGGGGGTGCTCCCGGTGATCGCCGTTTTCGTCGGCCTGATGCTGACCAGTTTTTTCACCAGCCATTATCTCAATGCCCTTGTACCGTCACGGCAGCGGGCAACGGTGCTCAGTTTCAAGGGCTTGGCCTTTAACGCGGCCTATGGCTTTATCGGGATGGTGTTTGCGGCACTCGTCCAGTATTTCCGGTCAGCAGAGGGGGCGTTGCATTCTGATTGGACGGCGAGCCTGCTTGCGGATCAAGCCTTTATCAGGACCATGGGCTGCCTGCCCTGGTATCTGCTCCTTGGCCTGGCCATTGTGACCGTGGCCTGTCTCCCCCGGCTGCTCGGCAACCGGGGGGCTGATCGGGCCTGAAGTTGTTGAGTCAAGGTTCAGCGGGTTTCCGCGACCCCCAGTTTCTTGAGGATGATGGCCAGGGGGCAGAACTTGCTGAAACCGTATTGCAACAGGTTGGCTCCGACAAAGGCGGTGAACAGGAGCCAATAGCGGCTGACAAAGATCGGGGAGGCGTCCACACCCAGGGCCAGGCTGATCAGGATAAAGGAACCGGCGATAACGTGAATCCAATCGGTGATAATCATAGCGTTCTCCTTGCAGGGGGAAGAGGGGATAGGTAAGAGAGATTTTACAACCTCGGGCAGTAAATGGCCTGTATGCTGTTCATCAGGGCGAGCACCCTGTTGTCATTGATTTTGTTGTAGAGATAGTTGGCCTCCCGTCGGCTGGTGACAATGCCTTGGTTGCGCAGTACGGCAAGATGCTGGGACAGGTTGCCGTCCGTGGTCTTGACCGAGGCCTGCAGGTTGGCGACCGTCAACTCGCCCTCGCGCAACAGGCAGAGAATTTCCAGGCGAATGGGATGGGCCATGGATTTTAAAAGGGTGGCAATGGTGCGTATATCCTGTTTTTCCATGTGATCGTTGAGAGGTTAAGAATTTTCTAAAATACTTAATTATGATGTCCGTCTGTGTCAAAGGACAACATTTTTCAGCGGAAAATAGGTGCGACCTCACTCTGGAGCCACAGCGGGGAGAAAAACAACCGCTTGGGCAATTTGTGCGAGAAGAGCAATGCCGCACTGCGGCGATGGTCAAAAAGAAGAGGAAAATTGAAGGGTTTGCTCTATTTTGTTGATAACAAGAGGCGTGTTGGTCTGATACTGAGTATTTTTTGCAAAAAATGCACTTTTGCAGGCAAATTTGTACGGTAAAGGTTTTCTTTTTTTGCAAATCTCCTGTACTAATAAAATTCGGATTCTCGATTGGTCGGAAAATGCGGTGAAGGCAAGAGGCTAGGGCGACGCCTTTTGTTGCGCTGTTTGCTCTTGGTCGATCGAACTCCAGGAAGGCGTTCATTTCCTCGAGTTGCGTCTGCCGCTCTTGGCGAATGAACTTTAGGAACAAGCGGTTTTTTTTGTGGAGGGGGAATTTTTATGAGTGCTATGGAAGACAAGATTACCAGTTTATTGGCCGAGGGGAAGGTATTCCCGCCACCGGAAGAGGGCCGTGACCAGGCCTGGGTCAAATCGATGGAGGAGTACAAGAAGGCCTATGCCCACTCCATGGAAGATCCGGAAGGATTCTGGGCCGAGCGCGCCGAAGAACTGGTCAACTGGGACAAGAAATGGGACACGGTGCTCGAATGCGACCTGTCCATTCCCGAGGTTAAATGGTTTCTTGGCGGAAAGCTCAATGTTTCCGTCAACTGTCTGGACCGGCACCTCACCGATGGCCGGCGCAACAAGGCAGCCATTATCTGGCAGGGTGAGCCGGAAGAGGATGTGCGCGTCTACACCTATCAGATGCTGCACGACGAGGTCTGCCGTTTCGCCAATGTCCTCAAGAAAAAAGGGGTGAAAAAAGGTGACCGGGTCGCCATCTACCTGCCCATGGTGCCGGAGCTTGCCATCTCGCTGTTGGCCTGTGCCCGATTGGGCGCGGTGCATTCGGTCGTCTTCGGCGGATTTTCCGCAGTGGCTCTGCAGAGCCGCATTGAAGACTGCCATGCCAAGGTCCTGATCACCGCCGATGCCGTTTTGCGCGGCGGCAAGGCCATCCCGCTCAAGCCCAACGCCGACGAGGCCCTGCAGACCTGCCCCAGCGTGGAGAGCTGTATCGTTGTCCGCCGCGCGGGCAATGAGATTGAAATGCAGGACGGCCGTGACTGCTGGTGGCACAAGGAGATCAATGCCCTGGACATCAGCTCGGTCTGCGAGCCGGAATCCATGGACAGCGAGGATATGCTCTTTATCCTCTACACCTCCGGTTCAACCGGCAAACCCAAGGGCGTTGTCCACACCACCGGTGGCTATCTGACCTACGCCATGCATACCTCCCAGTGGGTTTTTGATCTCAAGGACGACGATGTCTACTGGTGTACCGCCGACCTCGGCTGGATCACCGGACACAGCTACATCCTCTACGGGCCGTTAGGACTTGGTGCAACCACGGTTATGTTCGAGGGTGTGCCCTCTTATCCGAGCCCGGACCGGTTCTGGAAGATTGTCGAGAAATTCAAGGTCAATATCTTCTACACCGCACCGACTGCCATCCGCGCCCTGATGCGGGAGGGGGTCGAACCGACCAAGAAATGGGATATGTCCAGTCTGCGCATTCTCGGATCGGTCGGTGAGCCGATCAATCCTGAAGCCTGGATGTGGTACCACATCAATATCGGCAAGGAAAAGTTACCCATCGTCGATACCTGGTGGCAGACCGAAACCGGCGGGATCATGATTTCCGCCCTGCCGTACGTCACCCCACTCAAGCCGGGCTCGGCAACCCTGCCCTTGCCGGGAATCGATGCCGCCATCTTCAACGAAGAGGGCAAGGAGGCCAGTCCCAACGAGGGCGGGCATCTGGTTATCCGCAAACCCTGGCCGGGCATGCTCCGTGGCGTGTTTGGCAATCCGGAGCGGTACAAAAAAGCCTACTTTAACCGTTATCCGGACACCTACGATCCTGAGGACGGTGCCCGGAAGGACGAGGACGGCTACTTCTGGATCATGGGCCGCCTGGATGACGTGATCAACGTTTCCGGTCATCGTCTGGGAACGGCTGAAATCGAGTCCGCCCTGGTTGCCCACGAGGCGGTTGCCGAGGCTGCGGCCGTTGGCATGCCGCATCCGATCAAGGGCCAGGCCATCTTTGCCTATGTCACCTTGATGTCCTGGGCCGAGGAGACGGAGGAGTTGCGTGCCGAGTTGCGCCAGCATGTCCGCAAGGAGATCGGACCGATCGCCTCACCCGATGTGATTCAGTGGGCTCCGGGCCTGCCCAAGACCCGTTCGGGCAAGATCATGCGCCGTATTCTCCGCAAGATCGCGGCCAACGATTTTCAAGATTTCGGCGATACCTCCACCCTGGCTGATCCTTCGGTCGTGGAACAGCTGGTGGAAACCAAAAAACAGATGGGCTGATTGCCCCATCCGGTTTTCGCAGTCTTGAGGGCTTTGCCCCTCACGACTGAACCGTCATCGGTAGGCGGGGTGCGTTCGCATCCCGCCTGTTTTGTTTACGGACCCTCCTGTGTCATTTTTTCTTTGCAACATTTGATTTCATGGTATCATGCAAAACTTTGCGGGGAGTACGGCATCCGACCGCCTCATCTCAGGTTTCGCAACCGCGGCTCCAGCGCCGGGAGAGCGCGCTTTACCCACGCTCCCGTTCCACGGTGCGGACACACCCCAACAAAGTCGCTGGCCTTGTAGAACGCCAAAAAAATACGGGCTGCAGGCCCATGTTTGTGGCTTTTTACGAGAATGACACTAACCAACGCCATTTTATCACCATGACCGGTAACGATATTCGCAAAAGTTTTTTGGAATTTTTTGAGAGCAAAGGCCACACTCGCGTTGCCGCCTCCTCACTTGTTCCCCACGATGATCCCACCCTGCTGTTCACCAACTCGGGCATGGTCCAATTTAAAAAGGTGTTCATGGGCGAGGAAAACCGGCCCTATGTGCGGGCAACCACCGCCCAGTCCAGCGTCCGCGCTGGCGGCAAGCACAACGATCTGGAAAATGTCGGCTATACGGCTCGCCACCATACCTTCTTCGAGATGCTGGGCAACTTTTCCTTTGGCGATTATTTCAAAAAAGAGGCCATTGCCTATGCCTGGGAATTCTTGACCAAGGTACTGGGCATCGACCCCAACAAACTCTGGGTTTCGGTCTATAATGACGATGACGAGGCCTATGCGCTGTGGGAGCAGATCGAGGATCTGCCCAAGGGACGCATCGTGCGCATGGGGGAGAAGGACAACTTTTGGGCCATGGGCGACACCGGTCCCTGCGGTCCCTGCTCCGAGATTCATATCGACCAGGGCGGGGAGGTCGGCTGCGGCCGTCCGGACTGTGTGCTTGGCTGCGATTGCGACCGCTTTCTTGAGTTGTGGAACCTGGTGTTCATGCAGTTTTACCGCGATGAACAGGGCAACATGACTCCCCTGCCCAAGCCATCCATCGACACCGGCATGGGGCTTGAGCGTGTGGCCGCGGTCCTGCAGGGCAAGTTCAACAACTTTGACTGCGATCTCTTTACCCCTATCATCGATTATGTCGCCGGATTGGCCGGCAAAAAATATCACGACGACAACGCCGATGATGTCTCCATGCGGGTCATCGCCGATCATGCCCGCGCCACCACCTTCCTCGTGGCCGATGGGGTGCTGCCGTCCAACGAAGGACGCGGCTACGTCCTGCGCCGCATCATGCGCCGGGCCATTCGCTACGGCCGGGCCCTGGGCTTGAGCTCCTTTTTCCCCGGCGTCTGCGCACTGGTGACCGACGAGATGGTCCATGCCTATCCCCATCTGGCAGGCACCCGCGAGCTTTTGGCCAAGGTGGTTACCAACGAGGAGCAGCGTTTTGGTGAGACCCTTGACCATGGGCTCAACAAGCTTGACCAGGAGATTCGCCGGCTCAAAAATGTTGATGGCGAGAAGGCGATCATTGCCGGTGATTTTATCTTCAAGCTCTACGATACCTACGGTTTTCCTGTGGATATCGTCCGCGACATTGCCATTGAAAAAGGGGTTGCCTTTGACGAGCCCGGTTTCACCGCAGCCATGGATTCACAGCGCGAGCAGTCGCGCAAGTCCTGGAAGGGCAGCGATGTCGACCATCTCGAGGCCGGGATCATCGAACTGGGCAACCAGGGGAAAAAGGCGGAGTTCATCGGCTACGGCGCCACCCAAGGGGTATCCACCGTCGACGCCATGGTTGGTGCTGCGGGCCAGTTGGTCGAGTCGGCAAAAGCGGGCGATAAGCTGC
Source organism: uncultured Desulfobulbus sp. (assembly GCF_963665445.1). Classification (GTDB taxonomy): domain Bacteria; phylum Desulfobacterota; class Desulfobulbia; order Desulfobulbales; family Desulfobulbaceae; genus Desulfobulbus. The sequence continues at coordinate 78,525 of NZ_OY762276.1, forward strand.
GCATCTTCTGCGCGCAGACGCCGTTTTATGCCGAATCCGGCGGTCAGATCGGCGACCAGGGGGAGATTACCTGGCCCGAGGGGCGCTTTTCGGTAATCAGGACCTTTACCCCGGTGGAGGGCATCATCCTCCATGAAGGTGAAATCACCCAAGGCGAACTCAAGGTCGGTACCCGGGTCGAGCTCCAGGTGGCCGAACGCCGCACGGATACGGCCCTCAACCACACTGCCACCCATCTGCTCCAGGCAGCGATGAAGAAGGTTCTGGGCGACCATGTCAAGCAGGCCGGTTCCGCGGTGGATCATAACCGCCTGCGCTTTGACTTCACCCATTTTTCCCCCCTGACCCACGGCGAGATCTGCACCATCGAGCAGCTGGTCAACGCCGAGATTCGCAAGAACGTCGAGGTCAGCACCACCATTCTTGGCCGTGAACAGGCCATTGCCGAAGGCGCCACCGCCCTGTTTGGTGAGAAGTACGGCGAGGAGGTCCGGGTGGTGAGCATCGCTGGGTTCAGCAAGGAACTCTGCGGTGGAACCCACGCCCGGAGAACCGGTGACATCGGCCTGTTCAAGATCGTGGTCGAGACCGGCATTGCCGCCGGCGTTCGTCGTATCGAGGCCGTGACCGGTGCCGGTGCGGTCCATTGGGTCCAGGAAATGGCCCGGCAGACCGCGGAGATCAGCGCGGTCATCTCCGGGCCAATCGATGGTGCGGTCGACAAGATCCAGGCGCTGTTGAAACGGCAGAAGGAGTTGGAACGGCAGATCGCCAACCTCAACGCCTCCATGGCCCTGTCCGATCTCGATCAGCTGCTCTCCTCTGCAATCGATATCGACGGCATGCAGGTCATAGCCAGCCGGGTACCGCTTGATTCGCCCAAGACCCTTCGCGAGATCGGCGATAAGGTCCGCGACAAACTCGCCAGCGGCATCATTGTCCTCGGCGGTGAGTTTGACGGCAAGGCCGCCCTGTTGGCCATGGTGAGCAAGGATTTGACTGGGCGGATCAAGGCCGGGGATCTGGTCAACCGCGTTGCGGCCATTGTCGGCGGCAAGGGCGGCGGCCGACCGGATATGGCCCAGGCCGGTGGTCCCATGCCCGACAAGCTCGAGGAGGCCATCGGCAGCGTGGCCAGTATCATCAAGGGGTTGGGGGGCATCTGAAGCAGTCGTACCAGTTATGAAGAATCTCCCAGAACAGCAACGCATCGTCATCACCGGTGTCGGCCTGGCCGCCCCCGGTGCCTCCAGTCTGGAGGAATTTCGTTCCAATCTTTTGGCCGGTAAGAGCGGTATCTCCACCCTTGATCTTCGCTATATGGGGGTGCATCCCGCAGGTCTCTGCTCTTTTGCCGAAACCCGCTACCGCAAAAAGCGGGAAAATAAACGCGGTACCCGGGCCGGTTGTATCGGCGTTTACTGCGCCAATGAATCCCTGGTGGACGCCGGCATCGATTTTTCCACCTACGACAAGGCGAAAACAGGTGTCTATATCGGTCTGACCGAGCACGGTACGGTCGAGACGGAAAACGAGGTCTACAATATCGGGCAGTACAATCACAACATCGATTACTGGACCCACCACCACAACCCGCGCACCGTGCTCAACAACCCTGCCGGCGAGATCACCATGAACCTCGGCATCACCGGCCCCCACTATGCCATCGGCGCTGCCTGTGCCGCGGGCAACGCGGCCCTGATCCAGGGCGTGCAGATGCTGCGTCTGGGCGAGGTCGATCTGGCACTCTGCGGCGGTCTCTCCGAATGCGTGGGCTCCTTTGGCATCTTTGCCTCCTTTCGCTCGCAGGGGGCTCTGGCCGAACACCAGGACCCGACCAAGGCCAGCCGGCCCTTTGACATGGACCGCAACGGCATCGTCATCTCCGAAGGCGGCTGCCTCTTCACCCTGGAGCGGCTCGATCGGGCCCTTGCCCGTGGGGCCAAGATCTATGGGGAAATCACCGGCTATGCGATGAACTCCGATGCCCGCGACTTTGTCCTCCCCTATGGGCCACGGCAGAAAGAGTGCATGGAGGCAGCGCTTGAACGCGCCGGGCTCAAACCCGAGCAGATCACCATCCTCAACGCCCATGCCACCGGCACCAAGCAGGGGGATGTCGAGGAGTGCAACGCTATCCGCGAGACCTTTGCCGGTTGTCCCAACACCTGGATCAACAACACCAAATCAAGTATCGGCCACGCCATGGGCGCAGCCGGTGTGCTGGAACTGGCTGGCAACCTGCCCTCGTTCACCGACAACATGGTGCATCCCACCATCAATCTTGACACCCTCGATCCAGACTGCGCCTTGCCCGGTCTGGTGGCCAATACCGCCAAAGAGCTGCCCCACGTGGATGCCATCCTCAACAACTCCTTTGGCATGCTGGGGATAAATTCGGTGGTCATCGTGGAGAGATTTGTGGCGAACTAGGGGTATCTATGGTATTTCTCAGCACTTTTGCCCAACCACATAACGATTATTGACCTCGTACAGAGAAAAAGGAAAGGAAGTATGACCCGTGACGGAATCAAGGACGTTATCCTTGAAATCATAGCAGATATTGACGAAGAAGCCGATTTTGACAACCTCGACGCCGCCGCGCCCCTGCGTGATCAGCTCGAACTCGACTCCATGGACTTTCTTGATATTGTCATGGAGCTGCGCAAGCGCTACAAGCTGCAGATTCCGGAAGAGGAGTACCCGCAGCTGGCGACCCTGAACAGCTGCGTCGACTACCTGGAACCGAAACTGCAAGACGCCTGATTTTTTTCCAGCGCTCCATCGTCGTGCTACAGACGGTGGAGCGCTTTTCCCTTCCACGCTCATGTCTGCGTATCAGCTCATCATCATCGGCGGTGGACTCTCGGGCCTGGCTGCCGGCATCCGTTCCGCCCGTTTTGGCTTCAAGACGCTGATCCTTGAGCAGCATGGGTTGCCCGGCGGGCTCAACTCCTACTATCTGCGCCAGGGGCAGTTGTTCGAGACCGGGCTGCATGCCATGACCAACTGCGCCCCTCCGCGCGACAAACATGCCCCGCTCAACCGGTTGTTCCGTCAGCTGCACCTCTCCCGCAGGCAGTTCAGTTTTCATGAGCAGATCGCCTCTGAGATCCGTTTTCCCGATCGAGCCCTCTGTTTCAGCAATGACCCGAAAATGCTCGAAGAGGAGATCGCCCGTTGTTTTCCCCATCGGGTCGACGCCTTTTGTCGGTTAAAAGAGCGGATTGCGGCCTATGATCCCTTTGCGGTGGTCCCCTGGCGCTCGGCACGCGATTTTGTCCACCAACAGCTGCAGGATCCGGCACTTGAAGATATGCTTTTTTTGCCGCTGATGGTCTACGGCAATGCCGAGGAAAAGGACATGGATCTTGGGCAGTTTGTGATCATGTTCCGCGCGGTGTTGAACGAAGGCTTCTTCCGCCCAGGATCCACCATGCGGGAATTCCTTGACCTCTTGGTTGAACAGTACCGCGCATTTGGCGGTGAGCTCCGCTACCGAACACCTGTGGCGCGCATCCTGACCCGGGGCGAGCAGGTCCGGGGGGTCTGTCTGGAAAACGGGGAGGAGCTCTTGGCCGATACAGTGCTTTCAACCACTGGTATTCCGGAGACCATCCGTCTTTCCGGCTGGGAGGAAGACCCCGAGCTCTACAGCGGCCGGATGAGCTTCATGGAAACCATCTCCGTTCTCCCCCGTGACGCAGCCGAGGACCTGGGGCCAGATCGGACCATTGTCTTTTACAATACCCGCTCAACCCTCAGCTACCACCGGCCCGATGCCCTTGTCGATACCTCCTGGGGGGTGATCTGTTTTCCCGAGCATTTTTCTGGCCTTCCGGTGAGCGAGACCACCCAGATTCGGGTGACCAATGCGGCCTCGTATCCGCTGTGGAATGCGCTCTCCCCTCAGGCCTACAAGCGCGAGAAGGAGCTGTGGACCAAGGCGGCAACCGTTGCCAGCGAGGAAATTATTGGGAATTATCAGTCGTCCATTGTATATCAGGACAGTTTTACCCCGGTCACCATCGAGCGCTTTACCCGCAAGGCGCAGGGGGCGGTCTATGGCAGCAGTCGTAAAATCAAGGACGGCCGGACCCCCTGGACCAATCTTTTTGTTGCCGGAACGGATCAGGGCTACCTCGGCATTGTCGGTGCCATGCTCAGCGGCATAACGGTGGTCAACCAGCACATTCTTCGCTGAAAGGCCCTGTTGCCCTGAAGTTGTGCGGCAGCGAACCGCTGTTTTTTTTTTCGTTCTTGTCAAAAGCCCCGAAAACGACGTTTCGAGCTTGGTAACACCCTGATTTCACGAGACGTGATTTTTCAGATTTTAGACTTTGTACGATACCACCTTTTTTGACCCGTCACCTATTTCTGGAGAACGATGCAATTCACCCCTTTGGATTCCCTGCAACCGCAGTATGACGTCATTGTGATCGGTTCCGGCCTCGGCGGTCTGACCAGCGCCAATCGCCTTGCCGCCGCCGGCCATTCGGTGCTGCTGCTGGAGCACCATATTCAACTCGGCGGTTTGGCCACCTGGTTCAAACGCGGCGGCCACATCTTTGACGTCTCCCTCCACGGTTTCCCCTACGGTATGGTCAAAACCTGCAAGAAATACTGGGGCAAGGCCATTCGCGACTCCATTGTCCAGTTGAAGAACATCGTTTTCGACAATCCCCAATTTTCACTGACCACCACCTTCAGCAAGGACGATTTCATTCGCATCCTGCAGGAGCATTTCGGTATCGAGCGACGCATCGTTGAAGAATTTTTTGCCACGGTGGACGGGATGAACTTCTACGATGACCAGTCCATGACCACCCGGGAGCTGTTTAACCGCTTTTTTCCCGGGAGGAGCGATGTTCATCGGCTGTTGATGGAACCGATCACCTACGCCAACGGCTCCACCCTGGATGAACCGGCCATCACCTACGGCATCGTCTTCTCCAACTTCATGAACCGGGGCGTGTTCACCTTTGAGGGCGGCACCGACAAACTCATCGGCATGATGAGCGAGGAACTGCTGGACAAGGGCGTGGATATCTGCACCGGCGCCTGTGTGGAGCAGATCCTGGTGGAAAACGGCGTCACCAAAGGGGTCAGGGTCAAAGGGAAGACTATCAAGGCTCGGGCGGTTGTCTCCAACGCCGGGATCACCAATACCATTGACCGGTTGGTGGGCGCCGAGCGGTTTGCCCCTGAATATCTTGCCCGTTTCAACCAGGTCAAGGTGAACAACTCCAGCTGCCAGGTCTACTTCGGCATCCACAAGGGTGAGGTCATCGAGGATATCGGCGATCTCCTCTTCACCTCCACCGCGGCGGAGTTCTCCTCCGAGGAGATGCGGAATAAGCAGACCAAGAGCCGTACCTTCTCGCTCTACTATCCCAAGACCCGTCCGGATGTATCGCCTGATTACACCATCGTCGCCTCGATGAATGCCAACTTTGATGACTGGGCCGCACTTGGCAAGGAGGACTACCGCCTTGCCAAGGAGGCCATGATCGAGCGATGCCTGGTTGATCTGGAACGCTATATTCCCGGGGTTCGCGACAAGATCGATACCATTGAATCGGCCACGCCCCGGACCTTTCATCGCTACACCCTGCACACCAAGGGGACCTCGTTCGGCACTAAATTCGAGGGGCTCGATGTCTCCCGCTCCCTGCACAAGGAGATCGCCGGCCTGTTTCATGTGGGCTCCGTGGGGATCATCATGAGCGGCTGGCTGGGCGCGATCAACTACGGGGTGATTGTCGCCAACGATGTGGATGGTTATTTGCGGAGTTGAGAGAGGGATCCTGGATCCCTCTGTTTCTTGAGAAACGACTTGAACGGATACAAATATGCTCGAATTTGAAGGAAAAAAAGCCGTGGTTACCGGGGCCACCCGTGGCATCGGGCGAGCGATTACCGAGGCGCTCTTGGCCCAGGGGGCGACGGTATTCGGTCTTTACGGGGGCAACCGGTCAGCCGCCGAGGCGATGCAGGCGGAGTGTGCCCCGTATGGGGAGCGGCTCCTTTTGCAGCAACTTGATGTCAGCGATTATGGCGCGGTTTCCGCCTTTTTTTCCGAACTGGAAGACAGGTGGGAAACCCTGGATATCCTGGTCAACAACGCGGGCATTCGCCGTGATGCCGTTTTAGCCATGATGAAGGAGGAGGATTGGCGGCGGGTGATCGATGTCAACCTCACCGGCGGCTACATCATGAGCAAGTTTGCCGTACCGCTGATGATGAAGCAAAAGTACGGCCGCATTCTCTTTGTCACCTCCCCCATGGGGCATCTCGGATTTGCCGGACAGGCCAACTACTCGGCCTCCAAGGCCGGCCAGGTGGGGTTGATGAAGTCGCTCTGCAAAGAGGTGGCCAAACGCAAGATCACGGTCAACTGCGTTTCACCGGGCTTTATCGCCACCGATTTCATCGATGATCTGCCCGAGACCCAGGTCAAGGAGTACAAAAAAATGGTCCCGGCCAACCGGTTCGGCACCCCGGCCGAGGTCGCGGAGGCAGCGCTTTTTCTTGTCAGCGATCGGGCTGCCTATATCAACGGCGCCGTTCTGGAAATAACGGGCGGTTTGTAATCAATGGTTGATCAGTATATCCTTGACCGTTTGCCTCATAGGCCGCCTTTTCTCTGGCTTGACCGGGTTCTTGAGGTCAGCGAAGATGGGATCCGTGCAGAGAAGGTGCTCGCCGAGGATTTGGAGGTCTTTCGCGGCCACTATCCCGACTATCCGATCATGCCTGGGGTGCTGCTGTGCGAGGCGGTATTCCAGGCCGGGGCGCTGTTGATTGCCCAGGCCATTGCGGATGCCGCCGACCTCAGCAAGGGGGTTCCTGTCCTGACCCGTATCCTTGGCGCCAAATTCAAGCGGGAGGTTCGGCCCGGTGATACGCTGGAGATCTCCGCCCAGCTGGTGGAGCGGATGGGGCCGGCCTGGATCATGAAGGGCGCGGTTCGCGTGGGTGGAAAACTGGCGGTTCAGGTGGAGTTTGCCTGCGCGCGCAAGGAGGGGTAGTGGATTTTCTGGGGCTTGAGGGAAAAACAATCGTTGTCTTTGGCCTGGCCAACAAAAAGTCGGTCGCCTGCGCCATCGGCCGGGTCCTGGTCGAGGCCGGAGCCCGCGTGATTCATGTGGTGCGCAGTGAGCAGCGCGCGGAAACCGCGGCCAAGCTGTTTCCCGAGTCACCGGTTTTCTGTTGCGATGTCGAGGATGAGGCCAATATCGTCAAGGTGCGGGATACGATCGGGGCACAGATAAAGGCGCCCATCGACGGCATTGTCCATTCGATCGCCTTTGCCAACTACTCGGAAGGGATGCGGCCTTTTCACGAGACGCCGAAACGGGATTTCCTCCAGGCCATCGATATCTCCTGCTTTTCCTTTATCAGTATCGCCAACCATTTCAAAACATTGCTTGCCCGGCAGGCCTCTCTGGTGACCATCTCCATCTCCACCACCCGCATGGCTGCGGAGAATTACGGTTACATGGCCCCGGTCAAGGCAGCCCTGGAATCCTCGCTCTGTTTTTTGGCGAAAAGCTTCTCCGCCTTTTCCGAGGTCCGTTTCAATGCGGTCTGTCCCGGACTGTTGAAGACCTCGGCCTCGGCCGGCATTCCCGGGTATATCGACAGCTACCTCTACGCCGAACAGGCCACCCTGCGCAAAATGGCGGTGCAGACCAGGGAGAGCGCCGATGTGGCGGCCTTTCTCCTTTCGCCGCGCTCCTCCGGTATGACCGGGCAGTGTCTGGTGGTCGATGCCGGTATGGGCATGAACTATTTTGACCACGAGATCGTCAGCAAAGTGGTCCGTTGAGCGTGTATGATGCAGCTGCCCTCGCAACTCGCCCGCCTTTGGCAGATGGTGGTTCATGCCAAATCCGTCTTTTTCTCGCCCTTCACCCCCCTCTCCGTCAAAATCGTCCTTGCGCTCGGGCTGCTCTATGCCCTTTCCCCCTATGATCTCATTCCGGAATGGGTTCCCGTGCTCGGGGTGATGGATGATCTGGCCCTTGTTGCCCTGCTCATCAGCTGGGCGGGCAGCTTTCCCGCCGACAAGAAATAAAGATACCGGAGCCTGTGGGACGTACCCCCTCAACTAGAGATAGAGAAGCATATGCGTTATAGCAGAGTCTGTCTGCATGAATTTGGTTATCAGTTGCCGCCTGTGGAACTCTCCTCCAAAGAAATCGAGGCCCAGCTGCAGCCGTTGTATGAGCGGTTGAAACTGCCCGTCGGTCGACTGGAATTGATGACCGGCATTCGAAGTCGCCGCCTCTGGCAGCCGGGAACCCGTCCCAGCGATGGTGCGTCCGCTGCCGGTAAAGAGGCCCTTGCCAAAGCGGGGATCAGGCCTGAGGATATCGGCTGCCTCCTCTTCACCTCGGTCAGCCGCGACATGATGGAGCCGGCCACCGCCTCCTTTGTCCACCGTAACCTGGCACTCCCCGACACCTGCCTGCTCTTTGACATCTCCAACGCCTGTCTGGGCTTCCTCGACGGCATGGTCATGCTCGCCAACATGATCGAGCTTGGCCAGGTACAGGCTGGTCTGATCGTGGCCGGTGAGACTGCGGAGGATCTGGTGGCCTCCACCATTCGTCATCTGCTGGCCGATACCAGTCTGACGAGAAAATCGATCAAGCCGCTCTTTGCCTCGCTCACCATCGGCTCCGGCGCGGTGGCCCTGGTGATGACGGCCCGTGACTTTCAGGACAGCGGGCACTCTCTTCGTGGGGGCGGATATGCCGCCAATACCCGCCATAACAACCTCTGCCAGGGCGGGCAAAATGCGGAGCAGGGGACTTTGATGTCCACCGATTCCGAGCTGCTCCTGGAAAAGGGTATCGAGACCGCGGCCGGCTGCTGGCAGGCCTTCCATGCCGCCCTTGGCTGGGACAAGGATTCGATCGATCGTTTTTTCTGTCATCAGGTCGGCAGGGCGCATGCGCAGATGCTCTTCTCCACCCTTGCGCTTGATCCGAACAAGAATTTTGAGACCCTGCCAATACTGGGCAATGTAGGGTCGGTATCGGCGCCGATCACCATGGCCATGGGTATTGACCAGGGGGCCTTGACCTCCGGTCAAAGAGCCGCGCTGCTCGGCATCGGATCCGGGATCAACTCGCTCATGTTGGGGATTGACTGGTGAAGACCATAAGTAAACAGCTTGCCCAATACCCCTTTCAGCCCCAGTTCATCGAGGTGGGCAGCCATCGGCTGGCCTACCTCGATCAGGGCCAGGGGCTCCCGGTGGTTATGGTTCATGGCAACCCCTCCTGGTCCTATCTGTATCGCAATCTGGTCAGCCATCTCCAGGAGCGCTATCGTTGCATTGTCCCGGACCATCTGGGCTGCGGGTTCTCCGACAAGCCGCAGGATTATCCCTACCGATTGCACAACCACCTGGAGAATCTGGAATATCTGCTCGATCAACTCAAGATCAAGCGCTGCGTCCTTGTGGTCCACGACTGGGGCGGTGCCATCGGCATGGGCTGGGCCGGCCGACATGCCGATCGGGTCGCCGGCGCGGTGGTGCTCAATACCGCGGCCTTTCGTTCGCCGCTCATGCCCTTTCGCATCAGCCTCTGCCGCTGGCCGGTTTTAGGCGAGTTGCTCGTCCGGGGCCTCAATGGCTTTGCCGGTGCGGCCATCTTCATGGCGGTCAAAAAGCGAATGCGCCGGGAAATCGCCCAATCCTTCCTCGCCCCCTACGATACCTGGCGCAACCGAATCGCGGTCCACCGTTTTGTCCAGGATATACCCATGGATGCCACCCATCCAACCTGGCCGACCCTGGTGGCGGTTGAAGAGGGGCTTGCAAACCTGAGCCAGGTGCCGATGATGCTCTGTTGGGGGGGGAGGGATTTCTGTTTCAACGACTGGTTTTATCGGGAATGGTTGCGCCGTTTCCCCGAGGCTGAGGGCCACTTTTTCAAGCAGGCCGGACACTATGTGCTCGAGGATGCCTTTGCCGAGATCGCCCCGCTGGTGGATCGGTTCCTCGCGCGCGCCTTGAGCAAAGGACAACCCCATGACTGATTGCGACATCGCCTCCGCACTGTACCAGGCGGCAGCGCGCCTCGGTGAACAGAGAGCGCTCACCGCCCTTGAAAACGGCAGCTGGCGTCAATGGAGCTTTGCCCAACTGGCGGGAAATAGCCAGGGCTTTGCCGCCGCCCTGAATGCGCGCGGTGTCCGACGTGGCGACCGGGTCATGCTCATGGTGCGGCCGTCGATGGAGTTCGTCTGCCTGACCTTTGCCCTGTTCCAGTTGGGCGCGGTGGTGATCCTCATCGATCCGGGCATGGGCTATAAAAACCTGCTCCGCTGTATCGGTTCGGTCCGGCCGGACATTCTGGTGGGGATTTCCAAGGCCATCCTCTTCAGCCACATCTTTCGTTCTCCCTTCAGGTCGGTGCGGCAGCGCATCCTGGTCGGCAAGGGCGGATTCTTGGGTGGTCGAGGCCTTGCTCCCCTCTATGGAGGTCATCTTCCCAACTTTACGGCAGCAAATGACGATCTTGCCGCCATCATCTTCACCACCGGATCCACTGGTCCGCCCAAAGGGGTCGAGTATACCCACGGCATATTTCACACCCAACTACGGCTTATTCGGGATTATTTCGGGATCAAGGAGGGCGATATCGACCAACCGGGCTTTCCCCTGTTCGGCCTTTTTGCCACCGCCCTTGGCGCCCAGGCGGTCATCCCGGATATGGATCCGACGCGGCCGGCCCAGGTCGATCCCCAAAAATTTGTCCATACCCTGCTGGTGCACAAGGTCAGCTATTCCTTTGGTTCGCCGGCGATCTGGAATGTGGTCAGCCGTTATTGCCTGGAAAAGGGGATCGTTTTGCCAGTGCGCAAGGTGCTCATGGCCGGTGCCCCGGTTCCGGGCGAACTGGTGGAGCGGGTACAGCAGATCTTGCCGCCGGAGGGGCTCATCTTCACCCCCTACGGTGCGACCGAGAGCCTGCCTGTGGCCGCCATCGAGGGCCGGGAAATAGTGGAGCAGACCTGGGCAATGACCAGGATCGGCCGTGGTGCCTGTGTCGGTCGCCCCTTGCCCGAAATGGAGATTGCCATCATTGAACCTGTGGACGGGCCGATTGAGCATTGGCAGCAGGCGCGTCAGGTGAGCACGGGTGAGATCGGGGAAATCGTGGTGCGCGGACCGGTGGTCACCCGTGCCTATGCCGGCAATGCCGAGGAAACCGCGCATGCCAAAATATCCGACGCCCAGGGATTCTGGCACCGCATGGGCGATATGGGCTATGTGGATGGACAGGGACGCCTTTGGTTCTGTGGGCGCAAGGCGCATCGGGTGGCGACAAAGAAAGGCATGCTCTATACCATCTGCTGCGAGGCTATTTTCAACGATCATCCCCAGGTTCGCCGGTCGGCCCTGGTTGGCCTGGGACCGTGGGGCAGGCAGATGCCGGTCCTGATTGTCGAGCCAGTGACCAAGGTGGGCAATGAGGAACATTTGTTTACCGAGTTACGGGAGTTGGCAAAGGCCAATGATCTGACACAGGATATTGAACAGTTCCTGCTGCATCCCGCCTTTCCGGTGGATATTCGCCACAACGCCAAAATTTTTCGGGAGAAGCTGGCTGATTGGGCCGGTAAACGGATGCTGCTGCCAAACGGCTGATAAGCACCAGCCTTTCCGGGAGAAAGGCGCAATGAAGGAAAGGATGATGCAGGCAGAAAATGTTGTGGTCACCGGCGGTGGTGGGTTTATCGGCAAGGCCCTGGTACAGGCACTCCTCGTTGAGGGTGCCCGGGTTACAGTGATTGGGCGCAACCCCTATCCTGATCTAGAGGCCCAAGGGGTTCGTTGCCTCCAGGGAGACATTTGCGATCAGGAATTTCTTTTCAAGGTATTTGCAGGATGCACCACCGCCTTTCATGTTGCGGCCAAGGCGGGAATATGGGGGCCGAAAAAAGACTATTTCGTGATCAATACCCTGGGCACAGAGAATGTACTCAGAGCCTGCCGCCACAATCAGGTGGCCAATCTGGTCTATACCTCAACCCCCTCGGTGGTGTTTGACCGGAAAAATATTGAGGCTGGTGACGAATCATTGCCCTATGCCCACAAAACACTGTGTCATTATGCCGCATCCAAGATAGCGGCGGAAAAGGCGGTGCTTGCTGCGAATGCGCCCGAACTGCGGACAGTCGCGATTCGCCCGCACCTTGTCTGGGGGCCGGGGGATCGAAACTTGATTCCACGCCTGGTGGAACGGGGCAGGGCGGGTATGCTCAAGGTGGTCGGATCCGGCAGGAACAGGGTGGATATTGCCTATATAGATAATGTCGTTCATCTCCATATGCTCGCGGCAAAGAACCTGCAGACCACGGCCACGGCCGCTGGAGAGGCCTTTTTTATCGGACAAAATGACCCGGTCGTTTTGTGGGACTGGATCAATGAACTTTTTGCCAGGATGAATATTAACCCGGTGAAATCACGGGTGCCATTTTCCCTTGCTTACATGGTAGGGGCATGTCTTGAACTGAGAGGAACACTGCTGGGGCAAAAAGAGGAACCCAAAATGACCCGCTTCCTTGCCCACCAATTGTCGCATTCTCACTGGTTTAGTCATAGGAAGGCCGAAAATATTTTGGGGTATCGGGAAAAAGTCTCTTCTGAGGCCGGGATGGAACGGTTACTCGCCTGGATGCATCAAAAATAACCGGGAAAATATGGGGCAGGAAATTTTTTTGCGGCAAATTCCGGTTGGCATGAGTGCGGAGATACGCTATTTTGCGACCGCTTTCACTCTCCTGGGGCGGAGAAAGGGGGAACCAGAGCCATCTTGGAAATATGCCCCTAAATCGCGAGAAACAAGCATAACTGAAAAATCCTATAAATATTATTTAAAAAGATTTGACAGCGGTTGCAAATTTCAGTAGTTATCCACAGCGGAAGATGAACCGCCATTCACTTGATTTGGCGGGTAATTGCCATATTTTCAGTAATGAGGGGTAGTTAAATGATTTCGATTGATGTCACGTTGTTAATGCACATTGTCAACATGGTTGTGTTGATGTTTGTCCTCAATGCAATTCTGTACAAGCCTGTCCTCGCGATTTTGGAAAAACGGGCGCAGAAGATCGAATCGCTTAACGGCGACGTTGCTCAGTTCGAGCAGAATGCCCGTCAGCGGCAGGCAGAGCTTGATCAAAAAATGCGTGAGGCGAGCACCAAGGCCAAAAAGGCATTGGATGGCGCGCGGGCCCAGGCTCAGGCAGCCGGTGCTGAGAAGTTGGCAGCTATCCGCAAGGAATCTGACAGTGTAAAGGAGACGCAACTGGCCGATCTTCGTTCGCAGATTGAAGTCGCCAGAAAGGAGCTTGAGGGAAATGCCGCGGGGTTCGCCCAGGCAATGGCAGGAAAGATACTTGGAAGGAGTCTGGACGCATGAAAGCTTGTATCACAACAGTTTTACGGCCGGCACTGCTGGCTATCCTGATCGGGGTGATGCCGGTCACGTTTGCGCAGGCAAACGAGGCCCCGGCAACCGCCGCCCATCAGGAGGTAACGGCGGATGCCCACTCGGCAGCGCCGGCGGCTGCTGGACACGAAGCAGCTGTTGAAGCACACGGCGCTGCAGCAGAGGCCCACGGTGCAGCCGCAGAGGCGCATGGAGCAGATGCTCACCATGGGGGGCTTGCAGCGATGTTGACCCCGGAGAAGTTGAAAGACCTGTTCTGGCGGGCAGTCAACTTTCTCGCACTGGTTGTCCTCCTGGTCAAGTTCGGTGCCAAACCGATCGTGTCCGGACTCAGCGGGCGGCAGCAGCAGATCCGTGAAGAACTTGAAACCCTGACCGCTCGTCGCGACGAGGCCGAGGCATCCTACAAAGAGTTTTCGGCAAAGCTCGCTGGCATGGAGCGCGAAATGGATGTGATCGTCGAAAAGGCCATCGCCCAGGCTCAGGTTGAAAAGGAACGCATTCTGGCTGAGGCTGAAAAGGCTGCTGAAGATATCAAGCGTCAGGCGGAAGCGGCTGTCATGGCCGAATTGGAAGATGCCAAGCGGACCCTTCGTGAAGAAGTCGCTGAGCAGGCTGCAGCCATGGCTGAGGAGTTGATCGTTAAAAATCTGACCGCTGCGGATCAGGTCGCGATCACTGAACAGTATCTTGAAAGAGTGGGTGCGGTACAGTGAGACATACAATACTAGCTCGTCGATATGCAAAAGCGCTTTTTTCTTTGGGAAAAGAGCAAGACAAAACTGGAGAGTACAGTGAAATGCTCGCCGCCATCGCCGGTCTCATCGTCGATGCGGAAGCAGGTGTGGGCGATGCCCTGAATAACCCGCTGTACCCGTTGGATGTTCGGCAGAAAGTCATGGCCAAAATCGCAGAGTCCGTCCAGGCTGATGCGATTATGACCAGCTTTTTGAATCTGCTGATTGAAAAGAAACGTGCCGATATCCTGCCCGACATCGCCTATGAATTACAGGTCATGGTCGATAAGGATCAGAATATCAGCCACGGTTCCATTATTTCCGCCATCGAACTTGATCAGACCTTGCTGGGCAAGATTCAGGCGACTTTGGAAAAACTCACAGGTAATAAGGTTATACTTGAAACCCAGGTCGATCCGTCCATTATAGGCGGGATTATTGCCAAGGTTGGTGACTTGGTGCTGGACGGAAGTATAAAGACGCAACTTAATGGATTAAAGGAATCTATCAAGGGGAGAGAATAATCAATGCAGATCAAAGCCGAAGAAATCAGCCAGATTATAAAAGATCAAATCGCTGGCTTTAAGAATGAGATCGACCTGAAGGAAACCGGAACCGTACTTTCCGTTGGTGACGGTATTGCACGTGTGTATGGCGTAGAAAATTGTCAGGCCATGGAGCTGCTTGAGTTCCCCGGCGGTATTTTCGGTCTGGCCCTCAACCTCGAGGCCGACAACGTCGGTTGCGCCATCCTGGGTGATGTTCGCGACATCAAAGAGGGTGACATCGTCAAGCGGACCGGTCGTATCGCCGAGGTTCCGGTTGGTCCCGAGATGGAAGGCCGCGTTGTCGACGGTATCGGCCAAGCCATCGACGGCAAGGGCCCGATCAACGCCCAGGAGACACGCAAGATCGAGGTCCTCGCTCCCGGCGTTATCGCCCGTAAGTCCGTTCATGAGCCCTGCTACACCGGCGCCAAGGCCGTTGACGCCATGACCCCGGTAGGCAAGGGACAGCGCGAGCTCGTCATCGGCGACCGTCAGATCGGCAAGACCGCACTCTGCGTTGACGCCATCATCGCCCAGAAGAACACCGATGTTCACTGCATCTACGTCGCCATCGGCCAGAAGAAATCGACGGTTGCCCTGGTTGTTGAAGCCCTGCGTAAACACGGTGCCATGGAATACACCACCGTTGTTGCCGCCTGCGCCTCCGATCCCGCGCCGATGCAGTACGTATCCGCCTTCGCCGGTTGCGCCATGGGTGAGTACTTCCGAGATAAAGGCCAGCATGCGCTGATCATCTACGATGATCTTTCCAAACAGGCCGTTGCCTACCGTGAACTTTCCCTGCTGCTCCGCCGTCCTCCGGGACGTGAGGCCTACCCTGGTGACATCTTCTTCAACCACTCCCGTCTGCTTGAGCGCGCCTCCAAGGTGAGCGACGCCCTGGGCGCCGGTTCTCTGACCGCTCTGCCGATCATCGAGACCCAGGCTGGTGACGTTTCCGCCTTTATTCCGACCAACGTTATCTCCATTACCGACGGTCAGGTATACCTCGAGCCGAGTTTGTTCTTCGCCGGTGTTCGCCCCGCGATCAACGTCGGTCTCTCCGTATCCCGCGTTGGTGGTGCCGCTCAGGTCAAGGCCATGAAACAGGTTGCCGGAACCCTGCGACTGGATCTGGCCCAATATCGTGAACTCGCAGCCTTCGCCTCCTTCGGCTCTGACCTCGATGCCGCAACGCAGGCCCAGTTAACCCGCGGTGAGCGGTTGGTTGAGATCCTCAAACAACCCCAGTATCAGCCGCTGCCCATGGAAAAACAGGTGACCATCATTTTCGCTGGTACCAAGGGCTTCCTCGATAAATTCCCGGTGAACACCCTGGCTGACTACGAGCAAGAGTTGTATACCTACATCGAAACCAATGAACCTTCCATTTTCTCCGAACTCGCCGAGAAGCAGGTCATCACTCCCGAGTTGGAAGAGAAAATGAAAAAGACACTGGCAACCTTCGGTGAAACCTTCAAGGCAACAAAGGGCCTGAACTGAGCACAAGGGTAAATTCTTATGCCTGGATTAAAGGACGTTAAAGATAAAATCACCGGCGTGAAGAAAACCGCGCAGATTACCAAGGCCATGAATATGGTGGCCTCGGCCAAATTGCGTGGCGCCCAGGAGAAGATGGAGCGCTTTCGTCCGTATGCTGGAAAATTCGCCGAAGCAATGCGCGACTTATCCGGCGGTATGGAAAGCACAGACCTTCCTCTCATGGAAGTCCGTGACGTAAAATCGGTCGAGATCGTTGTCGTGACCTCCGACCGCGGCTTGTGCGGAAGCTTCAACGCCAATATTATTAAAGAAGCTGAAAGGCTCAAAAAAAATTACGAGGCGGCAGGCAAGAAAGTCAGCTTCGTTACCGTGGGGCGAAAGGGTACGCAGGCGCTGAAAAAATCAGGCCTTTTGCGCAAATCCTTCAACGATATCATGGGCTCGTTCCAGATGTTCAACGCCCGTGAGATCTCCCAAGATATCACCGAGGCCTTTCTCGCCGGTGAGAGTGATCAGGTTGACATCATCTACGGTAAATTCTACTCGGTTGCGGTGCAGAAACCGGAAGTCGAAGAGCTGTTGCCGATCAAACCTGTGAGCTCTGATGAGGGCGGCGCTCGGGAAACAACCGGCGCCACCGGCTCATACACCTATGAGCCGGACCCCAATGAGATCATGGAAGTACTGCTTCCTCTGT
Source organism: uncultured Desulfobulbus sp. (assembly GCF_963665445.1). Taxonomy (GTDB): domain Bacteria; phylum Desulfobacterota; class Desulfobulbia; order Desulfobulbales; family Desulfobulbaceae; genus Desulfobulbus. Next base: position 95,488 of record NZ_OY762276.1, read on the forward strand.
TTCTCAATGTGCAAATCTATCACGCCATGCTCGAAGTCGGTGCCTCTGAACATGCTGCTCGTATGACAGCCATGGATAACGCCACCAATGCATGCAAGGATATGATTAAAGATTTGACCCAGCTGTACAACAAAGCACGTCAGGCGGCAGTTACCAACGAGTTGATGGATATCGTCGGTGGTGCCGAGGCGTTGAAATAATATTCAATACCCTATGGTATTTTAAAGTTTAGAGGAGGCCATTTCACATGGGTGAGTCACGAGTAGGAAAAATTATACAGGTTATCGGACCTGTTGTTGACGTTGAGTTCGAGCCGGGCAACCTGCCCGACATCATGAATGCCCTTTTCATCACCAACCCTGCGATCAACGACCAAGCGGACAACCTGGTTTGCGAGGTTGCGCAGCATTTGGGTGACAACTGCGTACGTACCGTTGCCATGGATCAGACCGATGGTCTGGTACGGGGTATGGACGCACGAGATACCGGTGCGCCGATCACCATTCCTGTTGGCGAGGCCTCTCTTGGCCGCATCATGAACGTTGTCGGCCGTCCGGTTGATGGTATGGGCGAGATCTCCTCCGCCAAAACCATGCCGATCCACCGTCCGGCTCCTGCGTTCACCGAGCAGGACACCGAGGTCAACGTTCTTGAGACCGGGATCAAGGTTATCGATCTGCTGGTTCCCTTTCCCCGCGGTGGTAAGATGGGGCTGTTCGGCGGTGCTGGTTGCGGCAAGACCGTTATCATGATGGAGATGGTTAACAACATCGCCATGCAGCACGGTGGTATTTCCGTATTCTGCGGCGTTGGTGAGCGTACCCGTGAGGGCAACGACCTCTACAACGAGATGAAGGAATCCGGCGTTCTTCCCAAAGCCGCTCTCGTGTATGGCCAGATGACCGAGCCTCCAGGAGCCCGCTCCCGTGTTGCTCTGACCGGTCTGACCGCTGCCGAGTACTTCCGTGACGAGGAGGGCCAGGACGTTCTCTTCTTCGTTGACAACATCTTCCGTTTTACTCAGGCTGGTTCCGAGGTTTCCGCTCTTCTCGGACGTATTCCGTCCGCCGTTGGTTACCAACCGACCCTGGCCACCGACCTCGGTGCACTCCAGGAGCGCATTACCTCCACCACCAAGGGGTCCATTACCGCTGTACAGTGTGTCTACGTACCTGCGGACGACTTGACCGATCCTGCGCCGGCCACCACCTTCGCTCACTTGGACGGTACCGTTGTTCTCTCCCGTCAGATCGCTGAGCTCGGAATCTATCCCGCGGTTGATCCGCTGGACTCCACCTCCCGTATTCTCGATCCCAACGTTGTTGGTGAAGAGCACTACCTGACCGCCCGTGGCGTGCAGGTTGCTCTGCAGAAATACAAAGAGCTGCAGGACATCATTGCAATTCTTGGTATGGACGAGCTCTCCGAAGAAGATCAGCTGACCGTTGCCCGTGCCCGTAAGGTACAGCGCTTCCTGTCTCAGCCCTTCCACGTAGCCGAGGTATTCACCGGTTTCCCTGGAAAGTACTGCAAGGTTGAAGATACTGTTCGCGGCTTCAAGGAGATCCTTGACGGAAAGCATGACGATCTGCCCGAGACCGCCTTCTATATGGTCGGCAGCATCGAAGAGGCAATCGAGAAGGCCGCCGCACGAGCTAAAGCTTGATCCCTTCTACCCTGATTTGAGGTACGAGCAATGGCGCAAATTCAATTAGAAGTTGTTACCCCAAGCGGAGCGGTTGTCAGTGAGGAAGTAGATATCGTCACTGCGCCCGGTGTGGGTGGTGAGTTTGGTGTACTTGCCAATCATGCTCCTTTTTTGAGTACCATTAAAACCGGCACACTGAGCTTTAAGAAAGATCGTGCTGCCAAATTCCTGATGGTTACCGGCGGTTTTACCGAGGTATCCAACAACAAAATCACTTTCCTTGTTGAAAGTGCTGAGTTTGGCAACGATATCGACGTTGAGCGTGCCCTGCGGGCCAAGGAACGAGCTGAGAAACGTTTGACCCAGGCCCAGCAAAGCACCGAGAAAATCAATCGGGTACGAGCTGAAGCCGCATTGCAACGGGCTATGGCTCGAATCAGAACCGCAGAGATGTCCCGCGGCTGATTCAACCGAACGATAGAAATGCAAGAAAGGCTGCCCCCGGATTGGGGGCAGCCTTTTTTTGTTTTGAGTGTTTGTCGATTTGGGTTGAGCTTGATCTGTTCCCACCTTATTTTCATGGGGGAAGAATGCGAAGCATTGTCCTGGAAAATGAACACGGTCATCGCTGCTCGAGTTTCTTCCCTGCACCCGTTTCTCTGAAAGAGTCGACAAAGCCTGGCCAATGAGGGAAGAGATTCTATTTCTTCTCACCTCAGCGTTCAAAACTTCATGCTATTGTTCTTTGAACCGGCGGTATGTTTCTAGAAAAAAGGGGAGATAGGAGGGAAGAGAGCGAGCAATCAATCAATACATTCGGACCCCTGCCCGATGATGGTCAATATAGGCGACAATGCCATCGGCCAGTTTTTGCGCCAGCTTTTCCAGGTGTGCATCATTTTTCAAAAGAGCAGCTTCTTTGCCATTGGTGATGAACGAAAGCTCTGCAAGAATAGCCGGCATCTCAGCTCCGATAAGGACATAAAAGGGGGCTTGCTTGACCCCCAGATCACGTGGTTTGTACGGCTTGGTGAGGCCATTGATCAAGTTCGTTTGGACGAACCGCGCTAATCGCGAGGATTCGTCGATTTTCGAATTGTTCATCAAAGAGTTGAGAATATCCTGCAACTCCCCGATGCTGTGGGTTGAGGAGGCGTTTTCAAGGGCCGCTACCCGCATGGCATCCGCATCGGTTGCCAGGTTGAGGAAATATGTTTCAATCCCGTTTTGCGCTGTATCGGGATGTGCATTGACGTGAATGGATATGAATAAGTCGGCCTTTTTGGCATTGGCCATGGCAGTCCGTTTTTCCAGGGGGATGTAGACGTCTTTGGACCTTGTCAGGACCACCTGGTAATGATGGGTAGTGGTTAACAGTCTGGCGAGCTTCTTGGCGATGCCTAGGGTGATATCTTTTTCTTTGAGACCAAAGGCCATGGCTCCTGGGTCTTTACCGCCATGCCCCGGATCAATGACTATGGTTTTAACCCCTAATCCCAGTTGTTGCGCCAGAGAGAGTCGTTCCTGTTGTCTCTTGATCCGTGGAGATTGGCCGGAAATTGCACGTTTTTTATGATCGCTGAGCGTGGGAGGAGGCAGCGTTTCGATTTGCTTGGCAGGTGCGCTCGTTGTCGAAGGGGCTGCAAGGGGTGAGGGCGAAGCGGCGCTTTCTGCGCCATACACATCGAGAATTACCCGGAATGGATCATTGAGGGTAAAGACCTTGTAGTCGGTCAGGGCGTGAAAATCAAATTGGAGGTGCACTGTCCCCGCTTGGGGATGATCTGTCTCAACGCGTTGGAGCAATCCTTGGTCAAACTGCTGTACTCGGCAAAATTGGGGGTCAATGGTGCTGTTTTTAAAATCGACCACCAGGGAATTGTTCTTTTGCTGCACAATGTAGGGAGTTTGAGGTACTGCACTGATAACAACCCGGCTGTATCTTTCGGATATCCAAAATTTACTTTGACCAACCTGGGAATAGTTGACGGGGGGAGTACCTTTTGCAATGGAGGGCGTAGGATGGCTCGGCTCTGTCGTTGACGGGGGCGGCGTCGGGGACGGTTGCTCCCTTTGAGGTTCCTTCAACTGCTGTTGTGCGAGGTGCGCGTAGTCGCTCTGGGGATATTGCAGTACGAGTTTTTCAAGCAGACTTTTCGCAGACGGCAGTTTTTCTCCTGCATTTTCACCAAGGAGGGCCGCCTTGTAGAGTGCATCGTCGCTGAGAGTGCTGCCCGGATAGAGATCCGCAAGTTGCAGATAAATTTTTCGTGCGGATTTCGCATCTTCCTCCAGGTGGAACCGGTCATACATGATTTGATAGGTTCGGGCCTGCATAAACAGGCTCGATGGACCAAGTTCGCCTTTGTGCTCCTGCTTGGCCAGATCGCCGAAAACACCGGCGATGATCAGCCAGTTGCTTCGGTTTTTGTTAGCCGGGGTATTTGTCAGAAGTTTTGTCAGGTTGGCCTTGTTGGTTTCGTAGCGGACTTGCGGCGATATCAGTCCAGCCTGTTCTTTGATCGCGAGGTGGTGGGTGACGGTTGTGCGTGCACAGAGAGGGTTCGGCGGCAGGCAGAACCACAGACAGACGATAAGGAGATATAGAAGGGGAGAACAGCGGCGGACCGAAATTCTCTGGTTGACGGCATGCATGACGAGACTTTTGTTAAGGTTCAAAAGTACAACTCCGAACCCACGAGGAAGAGATCCTTCTGGGTAAATCACTGTACCGTATTTTGATTCAAGAGTAAAAGAAATTGTACTTTTTGCGCACGTAATGGGACAAAAAATTGAAAAAGTTAGTCTCGATTGGAGTTACGAGATAAAAAAAATTTAACTTTGGTTATTGGGCTGTGGAAAAAAGCAGAGCGACCTCAACTATCGCTGTGATTTCTGTACCAGGTCCACCGCCTGGTAGAGGAGTTCCAAAGCCTGTTTGGGCGTGAGATCATCGGGATGGATGTTGCGCAGAAAATCATCCACTGGAGAGGCCGGAGCCGTAAACAGAGGCAGTTGTTTGGGGTGCTTTTTGGGGCGGGATGGGGATGGCGCGAATTTTGGCTCACCCTGCGGCGTAAATTCACCGAGTTCAATATTTTTCAGGATTTCATAGGCCCGGTCAATCACCTTGCGGGGTACGCCGGCCAAAGATGCAACCTGGATACCATAACTTCGTCCGGTTGCCCCCTTGACCAGTTTATGGAGGAAGATAATCGTATCGTTCCACTCCTTGACTGCAATGGAATAATTTTTGATCTTTTCGCTGGTGGCAGCCAGATCGGTCAACTCGTGATAGTGGGTGGCAAAGAGCGTCTTCACCCCCAGATCGTCTTTCTGCGCCAACTCTTCGGCAACCGCCCAGGCAATGGCCAAACCGTCATAGGTGGAGGTCCCTCGGCCGATCTCGTCGAGAATGACCAGGCTGTTGGTCGTGGCATTGTTGAGAATATTGGCGGTTTCGTTCATCTCCACCATGAAGGTGGACTGGCCGCGCCTCAGGTCGTCCATGGCGCCCACGCGGGTGAATATGCGGTCGACGAGACAGAGCTGCGCTGATTCCGCCGGGACAAAGCTGCCGATATGGGCCATGAGCACGATGAGTGCGGTTTGCCGCAGCACCGTGGATTTCCCGGCCATGTTCGGTCCGGTGATGATGAGGACCTCCTGCTGTTCCTGGTCAAGGTGGACGTCGTTGGGGACGAAACGGCCGGGCGGCAGGCTGCGCTCAATGACCGGATGGCGTCCTTCGATGATGGTCAGGCTGCGATCCTGGTTGATTTCGGGGCGGCAGTAGCGATGGCGGACCGCGAGTTCGGCAAAACTGGTCAATACATCAAGGCCTGCTAAAAGCTCTGCCGTATGCAGCAATCGTTGATCCTGCCTGGTGAGTTGGTCACGCACCTCAGCAAACAGCGCGTACTCCAACTCAAGCCGCCGGTCCTGGGCGGTGATGATCTCGTTTTCCAGTTCCTTGAGTTCCGGGGTGATAAATCGCTCGGCATTGACCAGGGTCTGCTTGCGAATGAAATAGTCAGGTAACTCCACCGCCTGAGCACGGCTGATCTCGAAATAGTAGCCAAAGACCTTGTTGTAGCCGACTTTCAGTTTACCGATGCCGGAGCGTTCCCGTTCCCGGTTTTCCAGATCGAGAATCATTTTTTTGCCGTCGCGAAGCAGCAGAAGCAGATGGTCGAGCTCCTCGTTGTAGCCCTCGCAGATGAGCCCCCCTTCACGAAGGGTGATGGGCGCATCATCGCGGATGGCCGCATCGATCAGGGCGTGCAGATCTTCAAGCACATCAAAGGACAGGACCATTTCGCAGAGCAGTGAAGAGCTGCACGACTGCAGCAACCGGAACAGCTCGGGCAGCTGGGCCAAGGAGGTCTTGATCGCACTCATGTCACGTGCATTTCCATGGCCAAGTACAAGCCTGCTGCAGAGCCGCTCGATGTCGTAGACCGCGGCGAGCAGGATCTGCAGACTTTTGCGGATCTCGGTGTTGTGGATCAGTTCCGCCACGCTGTCGAGGCGGGACTCGATGAGACTCCGGTCCTGCAGGGGAAAAAGGAGCCAACGGCGCAGGAGACGGGCACCCATCGGCGTTGCGGTCAAGTCGAGGGCGGCAAGCAGTGAGCCCTGGCGTTGTCCGCCGACCAGGGTTTCGGTCAGTTCGAGATTACGGCGGGAGGAGTCGTCGATGATCAGATATCCGCTCTGATGGAGGGGAGAGAGCTGTTTGATATGAGCCAAGTCCGATTTCTGGGTCTCGTGCAGGTACTGCAGCAGCCCGCCGGCCGCATTGATTGCGGCGCTCATGTGGTCGCAGCCGAAGCCCGCTAGATTGGCGGTGCGGAAATGCTCGTTGAGGGTGGTGGTGGCAGTTTCCGCGGCAAAGTGAAAATCCGGACGCGGCGTGAGGCAGAGCTGACCAAGCTCGGCGGTCAGTTGATCGGTCAAGGCTGCCAGACTCTCCACCTCGGAGTGCGGAATCAGTAACTCCGCCGGGCGCAAACGGGTAAAGGTATCAATCAGGGCGGATGGGGTTCCAGGGGGAAAGCTGATTTCGGTGAGTTGAAACCGGCCGGTGGACACATCGACAACGGCCAGTCCGGCCAGGAGTTCTTTGGCGGAATGTTTTTGCAGCACCAGGGCGCTGACGTAACAGTCGGTCTTGGCATCGAGCAGTTGATCCTCGGTGGTGACACCTGGAGAAACAACGCGAATGACCTCCCGCTTGACAATGCCTTTGGCGGCCTTTGGATCCTCAACCTGCTCACAGATAGCCACCCGGTAACCAGCCTTGACCATCTTGCCCAGATAACCGGTGACCGCATGAAAGGGCACACCGCACATCGGAATCTTGTTGGCATCGTCCTTGTGGCTGCGGGAGGTGAGGGTGATCCCGAGAGTTTTGGAGGCAACTTCCGCATCCTCAAAGAACATCTCGTAAAAATCGCCCATCCGGTAAAAGAGGATGGTGCCTGGGTACTGTTCCTTAATCTCCAGATACTGCTGGAGCATGGGGGTCATTTTGGGTGCACTCATGGGGAAGGTCGAGTGAGGAGTTGTTGAAAGTCGTCAAGCAGCAGATCAAAGGTCGCTTCGATATGCTGGGGAATGGTGCGGAGTTCGGCGCAGACGGTGATGAAGTTGTGGTCATCCTGCCAGCGGGGTACCAGGTGAAAATGAAGGTGATCGGCTATTCCCGCACCGGCAACCGTGCCCAGATTGAGGCCAACGTTGATCCCCTGGGCATGAAGATGGCGGCGAATGATGGTGCAACTGCTGGAGAGCAGGTCCATCAACCGCAGCTGTTCCGCCGGGGTGAGCTCGGTGAGCTCGGCTACATGGCGGCGCGGGGCGAGCAGAAGGTGGCCGTTGGCGTAGGGGAAGCGGTTGAGGAGGATCACGGCCAACTCGTCGCGAAACAGGAGCAGGTGTTCCTTGCAAGAAGAGGTCTCGCCAGGCGGCTCAAACAGGCAGCCCGAAAATTTCGGGGCCTTACCACTGACATGTTCCATGCGCCAGGGCGTCCACAGGGTTTTCATAGGAGATGGGGGATTTCGTGGATGGATGCCTTGAGTTCTTCACCGGCCTCGAGAATGGCATAGGTTCCCGGGGCTCCATAGCGGCTGGTTGCCTGAAAGCTTCCCGGGTTGAGCATGAGCACCTGGCCGTAGTGGTGCATGCAGGCCCGATGGGTGTGGCCGTAGATCATGCAGTCGGCCTCTGGAAAAAGGTCAAACAGGGCAGACTCGATGTCCATGCCAAGCCCAGCGCCATGGGTCAGGCCAATGGTGAAGCGGCCGATGTTGAAGAGTTGCCGTGCAGGATACAGTCGGCGCACCGGTTCGCCGCACATATTGCCATGAACGGCAACGACCTCTACCCCTGCGAAAATATCGAGAATGGAGGGATTGGTCAGGTCACCGGCATGGATGATCACATCGCATCCGTGAAAGCAGTGACGGACCTGCTTTTTAAATCGGCTGTCGGGATGAACGAGGTGGGTATCGGAAAGAATGCCTGCTCTGATAATCATGAAGATAATGGTGTCGTAAGGAGAAACAGTCTGCAAAAACAATAACGTCAGATTAGGTTCTTGCGAAGATAGAAGAGGTGTCCTCGAAGATGTTTGCGAAACCTGCAAAAATGGCCGTTACGGTGAAATTTGAGGGGGCAGTGTAAAAAAAAAAGGGAGGGAAGACAAGAGCGGAGGAGCAAACTTACGGAGAAAGTGATGTGAGGTGCAGGTAGCAGTTGAAATATGGAGGGACTTCACGTAACATATCCCCCTTTAAATGAACCGATTAATAATGAGTTAAGGATACGTCTATGTATACAGCTTCAGATTTGCGCAAAGGGTTGAAAATTCAAATTGATGGTGAGCCGTACATCATTACCGAATTTGATTTTTCCAAGCCCGGTAAAGGGCAGGCCCTCTATCGTACCAAAATGCGCAACATGATCACCGGGGTGCAATTTTCCAACACCTACCGTTCCAACGATAAGTTTGACAAGCCCAATCTTGAAGAGCGGACCATGCAGTTCCTCTACGCCCAGGACGAGGAGTTTCATTTCATGGATACCACCTCCTACGAGCAGATATTCCTGACCAAGGAACAGTTGGGGGATAACCTCAGTTTCCTGATCGACAATATGGAGGTGGAGGTCCTGTTTTTTGGTGACCGCCCCATCGATATCAGCCTGCCAACCTTCGTCAACCTCGTGGTCACCGTTGCCGACCCCTGGGCCAAGGGAGATACCTCGGGGTCCGATACCAAACCTGTCACCGTGGAGACCGGCTTCCAACTGCAGGTGCCGCCCTTTGTCGAGCAGGGGGATAAAATTCAGATCGATACCCGAACCGGAACGTACATCACCCGCGTCAAAGAATAAGGCCCGATGCTTTCGCCCGAAGGCCTGCAGCAGCGCTCCCGGTTGTTGCAGGCCATGCGCTCTTTCTTCTACGAGCGTGCCTACATTGAAGTCGATACCCCCATTCGGCTGCCCGTGCTTCTTCCCGAATCCAATATCTTTCCCTTTGCCAGCGAGGATTGCTTTCTCCACACCTCTCCCGAATTATGCATGAAGCGGTTGCTCGCCCAGGGCTGCGAGCGAATATTCCAGATCTGTCATTGTTTTCGTAAGGAAGAACACGGCCGGTTGCATCAATCCGAGTTCACCATGCTGGAATGGTATCACAAGGGGTGGAGTTATATTGAGTTGATGGCAGAATGTGAGGCCTTGATCCATAGGCTTGCAGCGCACTGTGCCGGACTGAACGGTGGGCATGATTGCCCTACGATTTTGTTTCGAAAACAGGTTGTGGAGCTTGCGTCACCGTGGGAGCGGCTGAGCGTAACAGCAGCTTTCAGACGATATGCGCATGTGGATGTACGGGACGCGTTGTTGCAAGATCGATTTGACGAGATTTTGGTCAACGAGGTCGAACCGTATCTGGGAATGAAAAAGCCAACCTTTCTCTACGATTATCCGCTTGCGCTCGGCTCGCTCGCCAGGCGGAAACCAGGGGACCAGGATGTCGCGGAGCGTTTTGAACTGTATATTGCAGGGGTCGAGATCGCCAACGGTTTTTCCGAGTTATGCGATGCCAAAGAGCAACGACAACGTTTTCAGCAGGAAATCGAGACGATAGTAGCGCACGGCAAAACGGCGGCAATGCCGGAGCGGTTTCTTGCCGATTTACCTGCCATGGGGGAGTGTGCCGGTATTGCGCTTGGGGTTGACAGGTTCTTTCTTCTTTTAACGGGTTGCGACAGCCTGCAAGAGGGGGCGGTGTTTAATTTTCAAGAATTATAGGCATTCCTTTGTATTTTTTTGGTTTTCATTTATCATGGTCTGAGTTTTTCATTTACAGGGAAACCGGTACGCTGATAATTTCGCGTTTTGGTAAAAGCACCGCGCTCAACTGACCTCCGTACACAGCCCCGGTATCAATACCTATTCGCTCTGGCATAATCAGTGGTTTTGGATAAACTCTGTGGCCAAAAACGACGGGCTTGCCAAAATCAAAGGTGCATTGGTCAAACGGTTTGCAGTTCCATAGGCACCAGTGGCTGCCCTGCTGGCTTAAATGACGACCGGGCTCAAGACCAGCATGCACATAGATAGCATGTTGATCCTGCCACCAAAGGGGGAGGCTCTGCAAGAAGGCAATATGTTGCGGCGGGACTTCTCGCTTGATTTCTTGCTTTGAGGATTCCGGTGCAAGTCCATAGCTTGCCAAGGTCTGCATCCCGCCAACTTCAAAAAAAAACGGAGAAGGATTTCCCTGAAGGTACTGGAGGAAGAGAAGGTCATGATTTCCCATGAGGGGAACGATTGTCATTTCTTTTATTTTCTTCCATTGAAGAATCGTTGCAATTACTTCTTTGGAATTTGGTCCACGGTCCACATAGTCCCCCAGGAAAACGAGCGTATGTATACGGTCCTGGAGTTTTTCGAGTAATACAGTTAACGCGTCAGAGCAGCCATGGATGTCGCCGACTGCAGCGGTGGCTAAATCTGTTTTTTGCATTATTTTCTCAATACTTATTTAATTTCAGGTTATGGATAATAAACAGCGTCAGTTGATGAAAAAGTATATTGATTTGATCGTGTATCGATGGCGATTAATCAGTATCAGTGCTTTGGTCGGTATTTCAATAGGCTTGGTCTATTATCTTACACTGCCCAAAAGTTACCAGAGTACTGCCTTGTTGAGTTACGAGGCACAGCAGATCAACCCCGCAAAAATGGACCCGGAGCAGGGGAAAATTCGTCTTCGGGACTCCCTTGCTACGCTCAGTGAACTGGTTACCAGCCGTAATAGTCTTGAAAAGGTTATACTTCAATATTCTTTGTATGAGGGGGCGAGAAAAACCCTCCCTATCGAAGATGTTATCGAAATGATGCGGAGAAATATCGAGATTTCCCCATCGAAAACAGGTGACGTTTTCAGTGTCGCTTTTGAGGGGGGGAACCCGCAGCAGGTCGTTCGCGTGACCAATCAACTTGCGTCGCTGTTTATCGAGGAGAATCTCAAGTATCGTGAGGAGCGGGCCACGGAAACTTCCAAGTACACGGAAAGTGAGTTGGCGATGGCCAAACGGGTTCTTGATGGTAAAGAGACACAGATGCGGGATTACAAGTTACAGTATTTTAATGAGATGCCGGATCAGCGTCAGAGCAACTTCACTCAATTGCAGGCACTGCTCAGCCAACAGCAGGGGATACAGAATTCTATCCAGGAGCTTGAACGGACCAAGGTGATGGCTCAAGAGCAGTCGAGTATGCAGGTGCGCATTGCAAGTTTTGCCGCGCAAAACAACTCAGGCCCACTGCCAGAGACCGATTATGACCGCCTGCAAAGGTTGAAATCGCATCTTGCTGAAATTTCGACCAAATATACAGAGAGTCATCCGGATGTCAAACGAACCAAGCAGCTGATCACTCAACTGCAGGCCAAAATAGCAGCGGGCGGTGGTCATGGGGGCGGCGCGTCGACAGGATCCAAAGCCGCATTGGTGGCAAGTCTTGAGAGCCAGCGGTTGCAGATGCAAATCAAGCAGATAGATGTCAATATAGATCAGCTGCGCAAACAGCTGGCCGCGCTGCCGGAACAGATCGCAAAGTACCAGCGGTGGATTGAGGCCGCACCTATTCGTGAGGCCGAGTGGAAGACCCTCACTCGGGACTACAGTGAGTTGCGACGACACTACGACGAATTGGTTGCGCAAAATCTGGCGGCCCAATCAGCCGAAAATATAGAAAAAAATCAAAAGGGAAGTCGATTTAAGATTGTCGACTCTGCCCGCCTGCCGGAAAAACCGTTCAAGCCCAATTTTCTCAAGGTGGTTGGGGGCGCCTTGGCCGTGGGCTTGGGCTTAAGTCTCGTTTTTGTTCTTGGCGCAGATTTCATTGACACTTCCTTCAAGGATATCAATGACCTGGAGGATTTTGTCGGGGTTCCCGTCATCTGTGCTATCCCCTATGTTGAGCAAGAGCATGAAATCAAGAGGCAAAAAGTGTATCTTCGCCTCAGCGTGCTTGGCATACTCTTGTTCGCTGTTGGGGTGATCGCTGCGGTTGTTGCCATGTGGAGCAAAGGTTTAATCATAGTCTAACTTTCTGATATTTCGAGAACTGGTATGTATACCAAATATTACGGACTTGCCAAAAAGCCCTTTGCCCTGACCCCGGATCCCAATGCTGTTTTCATGAGCGAGACCCACCAGGAAGGTTTGGCTATTCTCAGATACGGCATTCTCAGTAAAAAGTGCTTTCTTGTCTTGACGGCGGACGTCGGCTCCGGAAAAACAACCCTGTTGCAGGCGTTAGTGGCAAGTCTTGAGCAGGACGTTCATTTGAGTGTGCTCAACAATCCGATCCTCTATCGGGACGAATTTTTTTCCTTTCTTGCCAAGCAACTCGGGCTTGCCTGGGATGGCAACAAGGCGATGTTTCTTGTTGAATTCGGAAAGATGCTGAAGGCTTGCTATGAAAAGGGTGAGCAGGTCGTCCTTATCTTTGATGAGGCGCATGTGTTGCCTGTTGATCTTTTGGAAGAGATTCGTCTTCTGTCCAACCTCGAGGAAAAAGGGCAAGATGTCCTTTCGATATTTCTGGTTGGCCAACCCGAGCTCAACGAGCGTATGAGTGATGATCGCCTTCTTCCGCTGCGGCAGCGTATAGGCCTGCGTTTCCATTTGAACCGGTTCACCTTGGAGGAAACCAGGCAGTATATCATCTTTCGTCTGAGGCAGGCAGGTGCCCATCACTTCAACATTTTTTCTGAAGAGGCCATCGCCTTTATTCATAAGGTCAGTCAGGGGACACCGAGGTTGATCAACATTATCTGCGATCATGCCCTGCTCACCGGCTTTGCCGAGAACAAGCCGACCATCGGGCCGGAACTCATCAAGGAAAGCGTTGACGACCTCCATTTTCCTGGTGAGGAGACCCCCCTGCCGGTAGCGGTTCAGACTCGTTCCAGACGTTGGCCGTGGATACTACTGGTACTGCTCCTTGTAGCCGGGGGCATTGGCGGCGCGCTCTGGTGGCAGTTGCATCAATAAATTTTTATGCCGGGTCTTCCCGGTATATCGTTGTCAGTTGATTTGATCCATGTGGAGGAATGTGTGGGAAAGGTGTTTGATGCCCTGAAACGGGCTGATGAAGCAGAAGACTCGGCCGAAAAAGTCTATAAACCGGTTGCTGAAACGTCCTCCGCTCAAATAGACCATCCGGAACCGGCGCAAAGAGTACAACCAGAGACCAGGACATCTCGACCAAGTGAACCGCGTCGAGAACTCGGAAAATGGGACAATCGGCTGGTATTGTCGACCATGACAACCGGGCCGATCCCCGAGAGCATCCGGTCGTTGCGCACCCGTATACTTTTTCCAGGTGAGGGCCCTGTGCCGCGCAGTATCCTGATCACGAGTACGGCTCCGGGGGAGGGCAAAAGTTTTATTTCAGCCAATCTTGCCATCAGCCTGGCGCAGGGGGTGGACAATTACTGTCTGCTCGTTGATTGCGACTTGCGCAGGCCATCTCAGCACGAGTTGTTTGGACTGAGCAATAAAGCCGGGCTTTCCGATTATCTCCAGCATAAAAAACGTATCCAGGAACTCCTGGCTCCATCGGGGGTAGACAAGCTCTCGATTCTTCCCGCCGGTCCGCCGCCCATCAATCCAGCAGAGCTGGCCAGTTCAGGGGCCATGATCGGGTTGGTCGATGAAATAAGTCAGCGATACGATGATCGCATCGTGCTTCTTGATAGTCCGCCATTGCATTCAGCAAGTGAGACAGCTGTCCTTGCCCAGCATGTTGATGGGGTTGTTCTGGTCGTTCGCCATGGTTCTTCTCGGCGTGAATACGTCAAGGCATTGGTCGACACCATCGGTCGTGAAAAAATTCTAGGGGTGGTGTTCAATGCCTACAAGGCAACCTTGCTGGATTATAAGGTTTTTGGCTACTACGAATATCAGCAGGATTATTACGCGAATCGGCGCTGATACCCCTCTGCCGTGGGGCTGCAGAGCGTCTTTTTAACCGAAACCTAATTGTTTTTCATGCTGTTCATTTTTTCTGTGGCTGGAATTCATTTTTGCTGATATGTTTTCGCACTTTGTTCATCGCAATGAAGTGTGAAAAAGCCCTGATGGCCGAATGTATCGTTTTAACAACGCAAATGATCTGACCGCAAAGAGGACTTGGACATGCAATCAAAAATCAAGCTGACAGGAAAGGATGCCCTGCAGCGACTTCTCGACGGCAACAAACGCTTTATTAGCGGAAAACTTGAACATCCCAACCATTGTGAAGAATCCAGGCGTGGCCTGGTTTCCGGCCAGGATCCGATAGCGGTTGTCCTTACCTGTGCTGACAGTCGGGTACCTCCTGTCGATGTCTTCGACCAAGGGTTGGGTGATGTTTTTGTTGTTCGCGTTGCCGGCAATATTATCAATGACCAGATTCTTGGCAGTATTGAATATGCCGTTGCCCATCTGCACACTCCGCTGGTTATGGTGATGGGCCATTCTTCTTGTGGTGCTGTCAGTGCCGTTGCCCAGGGGGTTAAATTGGATGGGCACATTGCCAGTCTTACTCCCTCAATTGATGCTGCATTGAAAAAAACCAAAGGACTTGAGGGGAATTGGACCAACAATGCCGCTAAGGAACTTGCAGTGGCCACGGCTAAAAAAATTGCTGAATCGGAACCTATAGTGGCAGATCTCGTCCAAGAGGGGCGCGTTCTTGTTGTCGCGACCTATTACGATTTGGAGACGGGCGAGGTCGTCGTTCTGCGATAGTACAATCACCTGTGTTTTTCTCATCTTCCCTCGCCTGTTCTCGTTTTTTTGAGAGCAGGCTTTTTTTTTGCCGCAGAGACATCGGATGGCGCATTTGGTGTTTTTCATGGGTTAGGCATTGCGTCTCTCTTTAAAATTATGCTAACTATCCGAATAGAAATCATGCTATTTTTTCATGCGGTTATACCGCTTTTCCTTGAGGGTAATCATGGGCCTTCCCATTGATGAAGTTATTGATCGCCTGGAAAAGGAGGTCCGCTCCTATGAAGTACCGGTCGTTGACCTGATCGCAGCCCAGACAAAGGACCCGTTCAAGGTCCTGGTGGCGACCATTCTCTCGGCGCGAACCAAAGATGAGGTCACTGCCGCTGCGTCAAGACGACTTTTTTCCGTCGCGGATACAGCCTCCGCACTTGCGTCGCTTTCCGTGGAGGACCTGGAGCAACTTATCTACCCGGTCGGCTTTTTTCGCAATAAAGCCAGATATCTTCATCAACTTCCAGCGGTTCTTTTTGAGCGTTTTTCCGGACAGGTTCCCGACGAAATAGAAGCGTTGTTGCAGCTGCCTGGGGTCGGCAGGAAAACCGCCAACCTGGTGGTGGCTGTTGCTTTCAACAAGCCTGCCATATGCGTCGATACCCATGTGCATCGGATCATGAACATATGGGGGTATGTCCGCACCGAAACACCTCTGCAGACTGAAATGGCGCTCCGGGAAAAATTGCCGCAACAGTACTGGATTCGCATCAATGGTCTCCTGGTCGCGTTTGGCCAGGGAACCTGCAGACCGCAACACCCTCATTGTGAGCAGTGTGTGCTGCGGGATCTTTGTCCCAAAATCGGAGTTTTGCCGAAAAAGGTTCGCGCCGCATCGGTCAAAAATAGTGAACCGCAAGGATTGAAACTCGTCTCCTGGAATGTCAATGGATTGCGGGCCGCACTGAAAAACGGGTTTGTTGAACATGTGCAACGTTTGAATCCCGAGGTGTTGGCCCTGCAGGAAATCAAAGCCCTGCCCGAGCAGGTTCCGGAGGAGATACGGCATATGCCCGGATATCAGAGCTTTTGGTTCCCGGCGCAAAAGAAAGGGTATTCCGGAACAGCAGTCTTCAGCAAAATTGAACCGCTACAGGTGTATTACGGGCTGGAACAGGCAAGTTTTGATGTGGAGGGACGGGTTCTCACCCTGGAGTATCCGGATTTCTTTTTACTCAATATTTACTCGCCCAATGCCCAGCCGGAACTGAAACGTCTCGATTTCAAACAGGAATTTAACAGGGTCTTGCTTGCCCATATGAATCGTTTACGGCAAGAGAAATCAGTGCTCGTCTGCGGTGATTTGAATGTAGCCCATAAGGAGATCGATTTAGCCAATCCCAAGGCCAATGTGAAAAACCCCGGATTTTCCCAAGAGGAACGGGCCTGGATGGATGAGGTTGCGGCCGCTGGCTATGTTGACACCTTTCGCCAATTCAATCAGGAGCCCGGGCAATATACCTGGTGGAGCTACCGGTTCAGTGCACGGGCAAAGAATATAGGTTGGAGAATAGATTACTTCCTCGTCGATGAGAACAGTGCCGCACGGGTCGTGGATGCCGCCATTCACAGTGACATTACCGGATCGGACCACTGTCCGGTATCCATCGTATTTCGTTGATATCCCATGAGAGTATCTTTGGCATGAAACCATACCGTATCGTTATCGCCGACGATCATACGCTGATTCGTCAAGGACTGAAAACCATCATTGATTCCGAACCCTCGCTGCACATCGTTGCTGAGGCCAGCAACGGGCTTGAATTGTTGGAGCTGCTTAAGGGCGATCCGGCGGATATGGTGATTCTCGACATCGCCATGCCGCTTCTCAACGGGTTGGATGCCATGGGCGAAATTCGAAGAATCTGTCCTGAAATCGATATATTGATGCTTACTATGTACCCAAATCGACAGTACTTTTATCAGGCGATTGCAGCCGGTGCCCATGGCTACCTGATGAAGGAAGATTCGGAAACGGAATTGCTCCATGCCATTGAGACGATCAGGGGGGGGCGCTCCTATATTTCTCCGAGACTGTCTGCCGATGTGACCGACGAGGTGATGATGGCCTTTCGTGATCAGGGCAAGGTCCCCCTTGTCGTGCTCAGCGATCGGGAAAAGCAGGTTTTGAAATTCGTCGTTCAGGGCTGTTCCAGTAAAAAAATCGGTAAAATTCTCGAGTTGAGCCCGCGCACCATCGATCACCACCGGGCAAGTCTGCTGAAAAAATTTAAAATGAAGAATACAGTGGATTTGGTCAATCACGTCGTCCGCAATGCACTGATCATCTTCGATGATTGATTGTATCGTTGTGGTAGGGAATCAATGACCCAATTTTATTGGGGGGATGCGTAACTATTTAGGCTGTTTCTTGATTTTAAATAATGGCATTCGCAATGCCACGAACTGCAAAAAAGTGATTCTTTTGTCAATGATCGGCACACTGCCTCTTTGCAGAAATAATTTTACAAATTATTAACGTTGCCCCCCTCTTTGTTTTCGGCTGTAATCTCTTAACTTCATACGATAATATTATCTCTGTTCGGTAATCCTACCTATACAGGTATAGGTAAGGCCGACAATTGTTATTTTATTTCCCTTACGTTTAAGTGGATTATTCCAAGTTGGGTAGTTTGGAACATGCGGGCCCTATCCTGCCAATCCATGTCAACTCTAGTGAGGGAAAACCATGAACAAGAATGATCTCATTGAATCCATTGCCCATTCAGCACAAATCAGCAAAATTGCCGCAGAGCGCGGATTGAATGGATTGCTGACCACCTTGTCGAGCGCCATGAAAGATGGCCAGCGGGTAACGTTGGTTGGCTTTGGCAGTTTTTCCGTTGTCGAGCGCGCTCCCAGGATCGGCCGCAATCCGAAGACCGGAGAAACGGTACCGATCCCTTCACGCCGGGTGGTCAAGTTTCGCCCTGGAAAAGAACTTTCGGGAAAAGTGCAGTAACTCCCCGGTCCCCGCAAAGACGTCCAACTCTCCTTTCGGGCGGTCATCGTTTGGGCGCTGATCCTCCAGATGCCAACCGTTGCCGCCCGCCCCACAATACTGCTCCCGCAACGATCATAAGCACGCTCAGGATCTGTCCCATGGAAAGATGGGCAAAAAGAAATCCCAACTGGGCATCCGGCTCACGAAAAAATTCGACGATAAAGCGGAATAATCCATAGCCGCAGAGAAAAATGGCCAGGAGGGAACCATGCGGCCAATGGGTTTGGTCTGTTCTCCACGGTCTGTCCTTCAGGCTCCATAAGATGAGGAAAAGGGACAACCCTTCGAGTCCTGCCTCATAGAGCTGCGATGGATGCCTGGGGAAGGGGCCACCTTCCGGAAAGATCATGGCCCAGGGGGCGGTGGTGATGCGGCCGTAGAGTTCTCCATTGATAAAATTTCCCAGGCGCCCGAAAAAAAGACCAATGGGAACGGTGACGATATAGAGATCTGCGGCCTTCCAGAAATCGAGTTTTTTGCGGCGGCAATACCAGGAGCCGGCAAGCAGGGTGCCCAGGCATCCACCATGAAAGGACATCCCCCCAGACCAGGTTGCCGGAATCTCCAGAGGATGGACAAGGTAGTAGCCAGGATTGTAGAGCGCGACATAGCCAAGCCTGCCTCCGACTATGACGCCCAGGATCAATGCCAGGTTGAGGTTGTCCACATGGTTGAGCAGCTGCTTCCAGCCAAATCGTTTGGCCTGGACAAGGACCAGCCAGTAGGCCGACGTAAAACCGAGGACATACATCAGGCCATACCAACGAATGTGGAGCGGGCCTATGGAGAGCAGGACGGGATCAATATGCGGATAGGGGAGCATGGGGGCCTCTGGAAGATACAACCTTGCAAATCATGTGGCTGGTCTGGATTGGAGTCGCGTGATGGATCAAAAAGCCGGCGGAGCAGCAGGTGCGATGCACCTAGGTTGATCAAGGGATGAACACGGGCGCACAGTTACAGCCGTCCCTGTCGTTTGAGGTGCACCTGAAGGACCGAGATCGCGGCAGGGGTAATGCCGGAGATGCGGGATGCCTGTCCCAGGGATCGCGGCTGTACCTTGGTCAGTTTCTCCACCACCTCGTTGGACAGCCCGGGGAGTCCCTTGTAGACCATGTCGGCAGGCAACTCCATCCGTTCCAGCTTCTTGAAGCGGACAATCTGCTCCTCCTGGCGTTTGATGTAGCCTTCATACTTGACCTGAAGCTCGATTTCATCCTGGTAGGCAAGCGTTTCCTCGGTGAAAATGGAGGATTCATGCATTTTCTGGTCAAGGGCGATCAGAATGGCCAGGTTGATCTCCGGGCGCCGCAGCAGGTCGGCATAGGTGATCGCCTGGGTCAACGGGGTGGAACCGTGGCAAATGAGGAAGTCGTTGATCGTTACCTGCGGTTTGACCCGGGTCCCATGCAGCAGGGTGATGGTCTCGGTTATGCATTTCAGTTTGTGCTGAAAAGACTGCCAGGTGGCCTCATCGACCAAGCCGATACGGTAGCCGATTTCCCGTAACCGAATATCGGCATTGTCTTCCCGTAGAAGGAGTCGGTATTCGGCCCGGGAGGTGAAGAGGCGGTACGGCTCTCTGGTGCCGAGGGTAACCAGGTCGTCGATGAGAACGCCCAGGTAGGCCTGGGAGCGGTCCAGGATGACCGGCTCCTCTCCTCGAACGTACTGGACGCTGTTGATCGCCGCCATTAATCCCTGGCCGGCTGCCTCCTCGTAGCCGGAGGTGCCGTTGATCTGCCCCGCGAGGAACAGACCGCCGATTTTTTTGGTCTCCAGGGTAGGCTTGAGTTCGCGCGGGTCAATGTAATCGTACTCTATGGCATAGCCGGGACGGATGATGCGTGCATTTTCCAAGCCGGGAATGGAGTGGACCATGGCGATCTGGGTGGCCAGAGGCAGGCTTGTGGGAATGCCGTTGGGATAGACTTCGATGGTCTCGAGCCCTTCCGGTTCAAGAAAGATCTGATGGCGCGGTTTTTCGGGAAACCGCATGACCTTGTCCTCGATCGACGGGCAGTAGCGGGCTCCGACCCCTTCGATTATGCCGGCATACATCGGCGACTGACCAATGGAGCCGCGAATGATCTCATGGGTCTGTTCGTTGGTGTAGGTGACATAGCAGGGGCGCTGTTCAAGCGGAGGTTGTCCCTGGGAGGAAAAGGAAAAGAGGGCCGGGGTTTGGTCGGAGTACTGGGATTCGAGTTTTGAATAGTCGATGGTGTTGCCGTCAAGACGGGGAACGGTGCCTGTCTTCATCCGTCCCACCGCAAAACCGGTGCTTTTGAACCACTGTGCCAGTTTGGTGGAAGGGGCATCGCCCATCCGGCCTGCGGGAAAGTTTTTTAAACCGACGTGAATGAGCCCATTGAGAAAGGTTCCGGTCGCAACAACGATTGCACGTACGCGCACATGCTCGTCCAGCGAGGTCCGTAGCCCCACGACCCTGCCGTCTTCAACGAGGATTTCATCCACCGTGGCCTGGCGGATGGAAAGGTTCGGCTGGTTTTCAAGGATATGTTTCATCCGCAGCCGATAGAGGAGCCGATCGGCTTGGGCCCGGGAAGAGCGGACCGCCGGTCCCTTGCTGGTGTTGAGACGACGGAACTGAATACCGGTGGCATCGATGTTTTTGGCCATTTCGCCGCCCAGGGCATCGATTTCCTTGACCAGATGGCCTTTGGCGAGGCCACCGATGGCGGGGTTGCAGGACATGGCACCAATGGTGTCGGCATTGATAATGCACACCAGGGTGCGGCATCCCATGCGAGCGGCGGCCAGTGCAGCCTCGCAACCGGCATGGCCGGCACCAATTACTGCGATATCGAAATCATTCATGGTTTGTGTAAGCATCTGCGTTTGTGGAACAAGAGCTGCGGCTGCTGCCATCTGGGCAGTTTGCACACAAGCGGTTCATACTACCCGTTTTGCGGTGCCCCCCGCAACTGTCTGGTGAGGTGGCCTGTGCAGTGGAGGAGAGCTCAAGTCGGGCGAAATGGAATTTTTTGCTGGCGGTAGAATACCTGAAATGTCGATCGTTGGGAAATAATTTGACAGAAACGCTCCTCTATGATTAGAATATATCTCTTTTTACAGGTACAAGATGGTTTGTCGCCGTTTCTTTTACCGACCCGTCTCTTCTGCGGCCGTGTGAGGCCGAAAAAACAATCGCAAAAGAACATACGCATTTGAAGAGAGGGCGAATTTTCACCTGCCTTTTCACCACGAATATTTGCAATAGAGGAAAACGATTATGAGCAAAATGACCTTCCAGCCCAGCAACACCAAGCGCGCTCGCACCCATGGATTCCGGGTTCGCATGAAAACCCAAAATGGTCGCGCCGTTATTCGCAGAAGACGCGCAAAAGGACGGAAGCAACTGGGCGTCTGAGCCGTTTGCATCGGAACACACTCCCCAAAAAACACCTGTTACGAACGAACGGGGAGTTTCAGTGCGTCTATCGGGCCGGAAGGCGGTCCCATGGAAACGGATTTGCCGTTATTGTGGCGGCAAACAGTCTGCCGTGGAATCGTTTGGGAATAAGCGTCCAGCGAAAAGTCGGAAATGCGGTGCGGCGCAATCGAATCAAGCGATTGATTCGTGAGATCTTTCGCTGCAACCGGAGCAAATTCCCTTCGCAGTGCGACATTGTCGTGACCGTCCGGCCCAACTTTTCTTTCGATAGTCTGGAACTTCTCCAGCAAGCACTGCTTTCGATCAGCGGCGATCAGCATCGGGTGGAAGGCGATGTCCTCAGATGATCATCAGTCAGCGAATCCCCAAACTGGGGGCTGTGCGCGGTTTTCCTGGCGTACTCTTCCAAGGGTGTGCCTGATTGCCGTTTTCAAGGGGTATCAGTACATTATCTCTCCTCTCTTTCCCCCTGTCTGCCGTTTTGTCCCCAGCTGTTCCCAGTATGCCATCGAAGCTGTACGCAAGTACGGCGTTTTTCGCGGAACGCTTCTGGCGGCATGGCGCATTTTACGGTGTCATCCTTTCTCTCGAGGCGGCTACGATCCAGTCAAATGAAATCGCGGCCCTTTTTTTCGACAGTGCCTCATGTATCGAGGCTTTTCTAGGTAGATAAGACTATGGATCTTCAAAGAGCCTTTTTGGCCGTTGTACTCTCGTTTTTTATTCTGGTCGGATACCAGTATTTTTTTGTGAAGCACACTCCGCCAGCACCGCAAACGCCTGTGCAAACCGAACAGACGGCCGGACAGGCTCCAGCGGCGAGTACGCCGGCTGCAACCCCGGCGGTGGCAACGGATATCCCAGCGGTTGCGGTGGATGCACAGGCACGCGATATCACTATCAATACCCCCCTGTTTCAGGCTGTCGTCAACGAGCAGGGTGGTGGTGTGAAAAATTTTGTTCTGAAACAGTATCGGACTACCCACGACAAAGATTCCGGGCCGATGGAGTTGATTACCGGCAAAAATCCTGCAGATCTCCCGGTCTTGTTCTCCCTCGATAACGGTGCGGGTAACTTCCTGCCTCTTTTTCATGCCGATAAAGACAGCCTGACCCTGACGGAGCAAACGGGATCCGGCAGCGTGGTCATGAGTGCGCAAACGCCCGAAGGCTTGCAGATCAAGCGGACCCTGTCGTGCAAGGGGGATAGTTATCTGGTCGATGTTGCCTACACCCTGGTCAACACCACCGATAAGGCCATCCAGGTTTCTCCGGCCCTCTCATTGTCCAACAGACCCTTTGAACACGCCAGCCAGACGAGCCAGTATCTTTTTTCCGGGCCAGCCGCCTATGTGAATGGCCAATTGGTCGAAACCAAAGCTAAAAAATTAACCGACGGACCGGTGGTGCTCAGTGGCAAGGTCAGTTGGGTGGGATATGTCGACAACTACTTCATGGCCTCGGTGGTGCCGACTTCGGCGAACGCGCACAGCGTCACCCTCCAGGGATCTGAGGCCCACGTTCGCACCGTTCTTTCCGAGGGCATTGTTTCCATCCCCGGCGGGGAAAGCCAAACCTTCACCTACACACTCTACTTTGGTCCTAAAAAAATAGAGGTTCTTCAAACGGCCGGTCACGACCTGGCTGGAGCTGTCAACTTCGGTTGGTTTGATCTGCTGGCCAAGCCCATGCTCTGGCTGCTCAATTTCTTCCATCGTTTCAGCGGCAACTACGGTATTGCCATCATCCTGCTCACCGTTCTCGTGAAAGGCGCCTTCTGGCCGATTACCCAGAAGGGCATGAAGTCGATGAAGAACATGCAGAAGCTGCAGCCGAAAATTGCCAAGCTTCGCGAGCGGTTCAAAGACGATCCCGCCCAGATGAACCAGGAAATGATGGCCCTGTACAAAACCTACAAGGTCAACCCCATTGGCGGCTGTCTGCCGATGGTGATCCAGATACCGTTTTTCTTTGCCCTGTACCGGGTGCTCATGGCGGCAATTGAGTTGCGTCATGCCCCGTTCATGCTGTGGATCAATGACCTCTCCGCTCCGGATCGACTGTGGATAGGTTTTGATATTCCCTACCTTCACGGCATTCCGGTGCTGACGCTGTTGATGGGCGCTTCCATGTATCTCCAGCAGAAGATGACACCGACCACGGCTGACCCCAATCAGGCTCGAATTATGCAATTTCTGCCGATCGTTTTTACTTTCATGTTCCTGAACTTTGCCTCCGGATTGGTGCTGTACTGGTTTGTCAACAACCTGTTGTCAATTCTCCAGCAGTATCTTATCAACCGGCAAGTAAAGGCCTGAACCTCTGACGATAAAACGGTACCTATGGGAAAGGGAAAAGATTTCTACGGAAAAGATATATCCGAAGTCATTGAAGAGGCCTGCCGCGAACTTGGTGCCTCTCGGGAAGAGTTGAATATCGAGGTGTTGGAAACCGGATCCGCCGGCATTTTCGGACTGTGCAAGAAAAAAGCGCATATCCGAGTGCAGCGTAAGGAAGACGCCCCTGTTAACGTCGCCCAGACGGAAAGCGTGACCCCCTCCGAACCTGAGGTGAAGCAACAGACTCCGCCTGCACCTGAGAAGCGGGAAACGGTTGAGCAGAAGGCGCCTTCGGAAGCGGTGAGCAAACCTGCGGACAAGGCTTCGAGCCCTGCGCAGGAGACAACCGAGGCCGTGGAACCGGAAGCGGACGACCACAATGCCGAGACCGAGGATTCCGCCGGACTTGAACCTCCATCGGAGGCAGGGTTGGCGGCAATCCGCGCCGATCTGCAACATCTCCTCACCCTGATGGGGTTGCCCTCGGAGGTGGACGTTCGTTTTGAAGATAATACGGTTCACTGCCACATTACCGGCCCCCATGAGGAGCAGGTGGTCGGGACTGAAGGCCGGACTCTGGACAGTCTGCAGTATCTGTTGCGCAAGATGGTGGCCAGCCATTTGCCGGATCGAATCATGCTGGCGCTGAATGCCGGCGATTTTCGTGAGCGGCGTGCAGAAGAGCTGAAAGTCAAGGCGGTCGAACTGGCCGACCTGGTCAAAGCCGATGGAAAAACCCAATCCATTCCGGCCCTGAATCCATCGGAGAGAAGGGTGGTGCACATGGTGCTGCAGGAAGACAAGGGGGTTCGCAGTCGTTCCGTGGGCGAAGGGCTTTTTAAAAAGGTGCTGATTTACAAACCTGGCAAGGGCCGACGTCCTGCCGGGAAAAAGCGTCGTGGAGGCCAAGGTGGCCGCTCATCCGGCGACTGATACCATTGCGGCCATCGCCACCGCCCCCGGAACAGGAGGGATAGGCATCATCCGTATTTCAGGACCGGATGCCCTTTCCCTCCTGGAGCATATCTTCCTTCCTCATAAATCTCCCTCCACCTACGCCAGCCATCGTCTCTACTACGGCTCCGTGACCAACGGCAGCGGCCGGGTTTTGGACGAGGCCTTGGCCGTCTATATGCGTGCGCCCCATACCTACACCTGCGAAGATGTGGTCGAATTGCAATGCCATGGCTCCTATGTTGTCCTGCAGGAGATACTGCGCACGGTCTTTGAACGGGGAGCCCGTCCGGCTGAACCTGGAGAATTCACCAAACGGGCCTTCCTCGGCGGCAGAATCGATTTGACCCGAGCCGAGGCGGTTGTCGATCTTTTGCAGGCACAGACGGAACGAGGTGCGCAGTTGGCCGCGAACCAACTGCAGGGTGCGTTGTTTGCCCAACTCGAGGCAATCCGTACGCAGCTCATGCAGATTCTTGCCCTGCTTGAGGTGGCCATTGATTTTCCCGATGATGATGTGGAAATCGTACAGCATGATCAGGTGCAGCGACAACTGCGCCAGGAGGTGTTGGCACCCCTGGAGCGACTGTTGGTCCTGGCCGATCAGGGGCGAATCGTCCGTGAGGGGATCAAGGTTGTACTCGCCGGTCAGCCCAATGTCGGCAAATCCAGTTTGTTGAATGCGCTCCTCCAGGAAGATCGCGCCCTGGTGACCTCGGTTCCCGGAACGACCCGCGATACCATTGAAGAGCGGTTTGCCATTCGGGGCATTCCGGTGTTCCTGATTGATACCGCCGGAATACGCCAGCATCAAGACCCGGTTGAAGCCCTGGGAATCGAACGAGCCCGGCAAAAGATGCAGCAGGCCGATCTGGTGCTCTTCCTGGTCGATGCCTGCGAGGGACTGGGACCTGCCGAGCAGGATCTGTACGCAACGATCCGCGACAAGGCGCACATTGTGGTGGTCAACAAGGCGGATTTGGTGGACGAACCGAGAATTTCCGCATTGGCGCAAAACTTCTCAGGCGGCGTGGTGGTTGCTATTTCAGCCAAGCATGGGCAGGGTATTGAGGAACTGCTGGAATCGATCTATCAGTGCGTGATCGGTGAGGGAGCTGAGTTGTGCGAACAGATGACCTGTGCCCCCAACACCCGGCACAAGGCCATTTTAGCAAAAACGCTTGAAGCCTGCCGCAGTCTGGAGAAGGCTATTGACGAGGGCGCCCCGGTTGATCTGCTTGCGGTGGAAGTCCAGACTGCCCTGGATTTTATTGGTGACATTACCGGCTTGACCACCCCCGATGATGTGCTTGATCTGGTCTTCAGTCAGTTTTGCATAGGTAAGTAGGAAGTCCTTCGGCGCAACGTGTCGAGCGGGCGGAAAAAAACTCCCACGGCAATGGACCATTCATTGCGGTGGGAGTGTCGGCACGAACAACGGCGATGTTGCCGGCTTCTCGCTTAGATCTCGCCGAAACTGTCGCTGAAGAGCTTGTTGATCGCGGCAATGCCGTCATCGCTGAGATAGCGCGTGCCGGAACCGACAAAGGTGTTGTAGCAGATACGGGGGGTGTCTTCCTGCCATTCACCCTCTTTCCAAGAATACCACTGGCTCCGGTTCTGGTCGTAGACATGCAGTGGTCTGTTAAAGAGTTTGGCCAGCTCAACCGCCCATCCGGTTCCACCCTTGACCGAGTTGTCCTCCAGAATGGTTCCCACCACAAACACCTGATGCCCCTTGTTGACCATGTGAAAGATGGTCTGGAGGACGCGACGAATTTTTTCGGTCTCGTAATAGGTCCGGTTCATCATCCGCGATGCCAGCTCCATGCTGATATCGCCCCGCATCAAATCTTCCTCGCTTAAGGTCACCGTATTTGTATCCCGATTGAGGCGATGGCCTTCAAAGGTAAAAACGGTTTCCTGTACCCCATATTTCTCGGCATTTTCGCCGAAAAGGGACTCGGCGCCTTTCAATCCGCCGTGATACAACGTGCAGTCCTGTGCATTCATAGTCTGTGTTTCCTGTGTAAGCGTTCAAAGGTAAGTGGTTGAGATCAAGCAATGTGGTGCTCTGATCCGCGGAACCGGTTGCATAGGTAGAGCTGTTGGCCTCGCAACGCGCAAGAGGGTACATTCAGTGTGTTGCGCGTCGTACGTCGTTGTCTTCGCCCAAGTCACATAACCATCCGAGCAGGTCTTGCACCAGCTAAAAAGTTTGGACGATCAGCCCTTGTTCTCTTCGTTTTTTTTTGCAACGACAACGGCTATTTGGTGGCCTTGAAGAATACCCTCTGGGGGGCCGGATATCCTTCTATAGTAAGCCGAGGATTATCCTTGTCAATGAAATCTTGGTAGGACTCGAACTCCATCCACGCGGTTCGCCGTTGTTCCTCGCTACTCATGTCATGTTGGCAGAAACATTCCACCTGGGAAAAACCCGCACGGGTGAGCCAGTTATGGAGGCAGGAAGCCGTGGGGACGAACCAGGTTCCCGGAACCTTTGCATAGGTCTGTTCGGGAAACAGGGCGATGGATGCATCCCCTGGAATGGCCTGGGATTCGATCAGGAGCCAACCGCCGGGCTTGAGTGCGCTCAAGAGTTCCTGTAACGCGCCAATGGGCGAAGGACGATGGTAGAGTATTCCCATGCAGAAGATGACGTCAAAGCTTTCCGGAAAGAGGGTGAGATGCTCTATGCCCAGAAGCTCGACCTTGAGGTTGTCCTGGGCGGCAAAGGTGTTGAGCAGGGAAAAGGCGAAATAATGGTGGACATAGGGTTCAAATCCAAGGACGAAGGCAGGGGCGTGCGGCACCATACGGAACATGTAATAGCCGTTATTGCACCCGATATCGGCAATGACCTTGCCGCTGAGGTCGGGAAGGTGGGGGGCAAGACGATTCCATTTACGCTGACTGCGCCATTCCGCGTCGATGTCGATGTCGAACACCGAAAACGGTCCCTTGCGCCAGGGCATCAGTCCCTTGAGAATGGCGTATAACCGCTCGTGCTCGGTGGGGGAGAGGTCTTCAGCGGTGCCGATGCGGACCACATCGCCATTGAAATCACACCGGGAGGCGCGGAGATGGGCAACTTCTTCAAGGGGACGACGATAGCGGAGAAAACCTTTTTTCTCCTGGTTGATCCAGGCCTCTTTTTGGGCCAGGAGGCGGGAGATCGGATCCTGGTCGACTGTGGGAAAAAAATCAAAGAACGGCATTTCGTTTGACGGCGACAATCGAGGTGAAATTAAACCATTTAAAGTAGGGTTCGATCTCGGAGAAGCCCGCATCCTTCAGCAGGGCGATATTTTCCTCAAGGGAAA
The DNA here is from genome assembly GCF_963665445.1 of uncultured Desulfobulbus sp. Lineage (GTDB taxonomy): Bacteria > Desulfobacterota > Desulfobulbia > Desulfobulbales > Desulfobulbaceae > Desulfobulbus. The sequence goes on from NZ_OY762276.1 coordinate 123,535, forward strand.
AAGGGATCAATACGTTTTCCAGGGCTTCGCGTTTAGCGGCGATTTCCAGCTCGGAATAGCCCTGCTGTCGTTTGAAGTTATGGTAAATATCTATGAAATCGCGGTTCAGACGTGTTGCATGCGAGATGGTTTTTTCGCTGAGAAATAAAATACCGTCCTCGGGCAGAGCGTCGAAAATGCGCTGGACAAAGGCTGTACGCGCCAAAGGGCGTAAAAATTGGAGGGTGTAATTGCAGATCACGGCTGCTGCCTCGGGCAAGGGGCAGGTGGTGATATCGTCCTGACGAAACTCGATCAGGGTGGCCTTGCTGAACATGGCGGTTTTTTTCCGGGCTTTTTCCAGCATGGCAGGAGCGTTGTCGATCCCGACAAAGTTGAACTGATCCAGCGGCAGGCGACGGCTGAGTTCAAGCAGGGTCGTGCCGGTGGAGCAGCCCAGATCGTAGAGCGTTGTCCCTCGCTGCGGCCGGCAGGCCAGGAGTTGCGCCATGCCTTCGATGACCCCGCGATAGTAGGGGATGGAGCGGCTGATCATATCGTCAAACACTTCGGCGACATGATCATTGAAGGTAAAATCTTCGCCTACCTTCCCGGTTGCATAGAGTGTGTCTTCACCCATAGGGCTATGTAAAACAGAGGAAATTCGGTGATAAATGGGCTGTGGGTTATGTCCCCCAGGCGTGGAATACGAACCGAAGTCCTTACCATAGTGTTCCCCTTTCTGGGTAGGGAAAAATGATGGCCTGGTAAAAAGTCAAACAACTGAAGACCACGTATGGTGAAATCACCGCGCGGACCATCGCTTCTGCAACTGGTGCAGAAGCGATGGTTGTATGAGTGCATGGTGCGGAACCCTGCAGTGGAATTCAGGAATGAAAACCGTTGGGGTTGTTGGACTGCCATCGCCAGCTGTCTGCGCACATCTCGTCGAGACCGAACTCGGCTTTCCACCCCAGTTCCTCCAGGGCCTTTGCCGGATCGGCATAGCATTGGGCGATATCCCCGGGGCGCCGGTCAACGATGGTGTAGGGGATCGGTGTGCCACAGGCTCGGCCAAAGGCGGCAACCATCTCCAGAACCGAGTAGCCACGTCCAGTGCCGAGGTTGTAGATGACGACTCCGGGGTGCTCCTCCAGTTTTTCTATGGCCTGCAAATGGCCCCGTGCCAGATCGACCACATGGATGAAGTCGCGAACCCCGGTCCCATCGGGGGTGGGATAGTCATTGCCGAACACCGAGAGTCGGGCCAGTTTGCCGATAGCCACCTGGGCGATAAAGGGCATCAGGTTGTTGGGGATACCGTTGGGATCCTCTCCTATTTGCCCGCTTGGGTGGGCCCCGACCGGGTTGAAGTAACGCAGCAAGACCACGTTCCATTGCGGATCGGCCCGATGCAGATCCTGCAGGATTTCCTCGGTCATCAATTTGGTGCGGCCATAGGGATTGGTGCAGGAGAGGGGGAAATCTTCACGAATGGGAACAGATGCCGGATCGCCGTACACGGTGGCCGAAGAGGAAAAGACGATGTTGAACAGGCCCCGTTCTGCCATCACTGTACAAAGGTTGAGGGTTGAGTCGAGGTTGTTTTTGTAATAGCGCAGCGGTTGTGCAACCGACTCGCCCACCGCCTTCAAACCGGCAAAATGGATCACCGCCCCGGCCTCGCCGATGCGTTCAAATGTGGTCCGGAGGACGTCGAGGTCGCAGAGGTCGACTTGATGGAAATCAAGCGACTTGCCGGTGAGTGCCTCCACGCGGGTAAGGGCTTCGCGGGAGGCATTGGAGAGATTGTCGATGACGCTTACCCTGTGCCCTGAGTTCAACAATTCCAGGCAGGTATGGCTACCTATGTAGCCAGCGCCACCTGTGACGACAACATGCATGTGATGGGCTCCTTACAGCAGAAAGAGGTGGGGAAGGACGCAGCGGAACAATGCAGATCGACTTCCCTGAGAAAGTTTGCTATCTTTTATCCGCGTTTCCGGTGTTTGTTCTCAAAATGGAGGAGAACGCCGGTCAGGTAGGGCTGGACGTCCAAGGCCTGATCGGTGCAAACACCAATGATTCTATCTTGAACAGGAGGCAGTATGCCATACGTCAGTATCCGTGTCGCTGGAAAACTTACCAAAGAACAAAAACAGAAAATTGCCAAGGGCGTGACCGAGGTCATCTCCGAGGCGGCCAATAAGCCCAAGGAGGCTGTATTGCTGTTCATCGACGAGGAATCCCGGGAGAATATCGCCAAAGGTGGCGTGCTGATCGAGGATATGTAAGTCGTGGATCAGGGGCAGGCTGTCGAGCGGTTGGCGCAGTTGCGTGAGCAACTTCGTTTTCATGCGCATCGTTACTACGTGCTGGATGATCCAATTATTTCCGATGGCGAATACGATCGTCTTTTTCGCGAATTGCTGGATCTTGAAACGAAATATCCGCAACTCGTCAGCGATGACTCACCAAGCCATCGCGTCGGCGGTCTGCCGTTGCCCTCCTTCCAGCCGGCTGAGCACATCACCCCCATGCTCAGCCTGGATAACATTTTCAGCGCTGAAGAGCTCATTGCCTTTGTCGAGAGGCTGCTTCGCTATCTGCGTACCGATCAAGAGGTCAGCTATATCTGCGAGCCGAAGTTGGATGGGCTTGCGGTCGAATTGGTGTATCGTGACGGTCTGTTGGTTCTGGGAGCAACCCGCGGCGATGGGTTTGTCGGTGAAAATGTAACTGCCCAGTTGCGCACGGTGGCTTCGATCCCTCTTCGTCTCCAGGGCGCAGCTCACCCCGATGTACTGGTCGTGCGCGGTGAGGTTTTTCTTGGCAAGCAAGGCTTTACCAGGCTCAATCAGCAGCGGCAGGAGGCAGGGGAGTCGCTGTTTGCCAATCCGAGAAACGCCGCGGCTGGTTCTCTGCGGCAGCTTGATCCCAGGATTACCGCCAAGCGGCCTTTGCAGTTTTTCGTGTATGGCGTCGCCAACCCCGAAACCCTCTCCGTGGGCGGCCAGGAAGCCACCTTGCATGCCTTGGGCGAGATGGGATTTCCGGTGAATCCCCTGATTCAGCGATGTGCCAACATTAATGAGGTGGAACAGCAGTACCGCAAGATGCTTGAGTTGCGCCATGATCTCGCCTACGAGATCGACGGCATGGTGGTCAAGGTCGACGAGCTTGACCTGCAACAACGGTTGGGAGCAACGGCGCGGTCGCCGCGCTGGGCGGTCGCCTGGAAATTCCCGGCCATTCAGGCAACCACGGTCATTGAGACGGTCGAATTTCAGGTCGGCAGGACCGGTGCGGTCACACCCGTTGCCCACCTGCGTCCGGTCGAGGTCAACGGTGTCCTGGTGAAAAGGGCCACGCTGCACAATCAGGACGAGATTCTCCGCAAAGACCTGCGTATCGGCGATACCGTCTTGGTGCAGCGTGCCGGCGATGTTATTCCCGAGGTTGTCAAGGCGATAACTGACCAGCGAAACGGGGCGGAGCAGGTCATCGAATTTCCCCGCATGTGTCCGGAATGCGCCCATCCCTTGGTCAGCAGTCCAACGGAGGCGGTTGTACGCTGCGTCAACCCGGAATGTCCAGCGCAACAGCTGCAAAAATTGATTTTCTTTGCCGGAAAGAATGGGCTGGACTTGGAAGGGCTGGGGAAAAAAAATGTCGAGCAGCTGGTCCGTGAAGGACTTGTCCGTGGGCCTGCTGATTTTTTTCGTCTTGACCGTGCACGCCTCGCGGCTCTTGATGGGTGGGGCGAAAAATCCGCCGGGAAATTACTGGAGGCCGTGTCGTCCAGAAAGGAGCTCCCACTGGGCCGTCTGCTTGCCGCCTTGGGGATACGTCATGTGGGCGAGGTCACCGCTGCTTTGCTGGGCGAACATTTTCCCGAGCTGGAGGCCTTGATGCGTGCAGACAAGGACCAGCTGCTGCACATCGAAGGCATCGGCGAGCAGACCGCGGATTCGCTGCTTGAGTTTTTTCGTGATCCGGCAACCCTGGTCATGCTGGAGGACTTGACCCGGGTCGGCCTGCGCATTCAGCCCACCGTTGCGGAGAAAAATGGTTCCACCCTTGAAGGGCGTGTGTTCGTCTTTACAGGGACTCTGGAGCAGCTTTCCCGGGACGAGGCCAAACAGCTGGCAAAACGGCACGGTGCCCAGGTCGCGACCAGTATCAGCACACGCGTGACCGATGTCGTGGTTGGCGCCAAAGCCGGCTCCAAACAAAAAAAGGCCCAGGAGATGGGGTTGCGAATTTTGCAGGAGAGCCAATTCCTCGGGCTTGTGAGGGAAACGCCATGACGGCGATAAAATGTGTCCATGCCCGAGTGCACGGCCGAGTGCAGCGGGTCGCGTTCCGCGAATATACCAGGAGAAAGGCGCTTGAGTTGCACCTTGCCGGCTGGGTGAGAAACTGCGCCGACGGGACGGTGGAGGTATGGGCCGAAGGGGAGGCGCGACAGATTGAGCAGCTGCTTTCCTGGCTCCACCAAGGTTCTCCCTTTTCGCAAGTGACCCGAGTGGATTATAATGAAGAAATTCCTTCAGGGAGCACCGCTCCATTTGAGATTCGTTTCACTCCCTAGCTCGAAATGGTGTTTCGAGGAGAAGCGTTTCGTTCAACATAAACAATAAAAGACCAACCTTACACTATGAAAAAACTGCAAATCCCCACCGGGGAGCCCGCTGGCCGGATTGTCTGCCAGCAGTGCGGCAACGCCAAGAATTTTGTGGAAGTTGCCGAAAATGTCTTGGTGACGACCTACTATACGCAAAACAGCGACGGATCGTTTACGCCGGAGGATAATTCGACCGAGATATTTGGCGAGGTGAAGTTCATCTGCGGCAAGTGCGGCCAGGATATGACCCAGTTCCATGCCCACTTCCTCGAGATGTCGTTCTGAGAGGGGGGCAATGCTGTCGACGGTCGGCACTATGAGGCCAGGATAACTTATGGAAGTGATAATGTAAGGATGGAGGGACGCTTGATCCATAAGAGACGGCATCGGCGGGTGGAGCGTTTGCGGACGATAGTACAATAAAAAAAGGGCTGCCCTTTGCAGAGCAGCCCTTTTATACAACGAAATTCCGCTATGGAATCAGACACAACCGGTGGGTTTCGGCAGACCGGCCATCTTACAGGCACCTTTGCCAGGTCCAGACGGGAACAGCTCGTAGATGCGTTTCAGCGGGAAGCCGGTGGTTTTGGAAAGGATACGAACCATGGGAGCGATACCGTTCTTCTTGTAGTACTCCTGGAGAGCGTCGATAACTTTCTGGTGCTCGTCGGTGATATCGGCGATACCTTCAACGGTCTTTACATAGTCTACCCAGTTCTCGTCCCACTCCTCAGCACCTTTCAACAGGAAGCCGTCTTCGTCTACCTCGTAGCTCTTACCTTTGTGCTCAATACTTGCCATGTGTTCCTCCTTGGCCGAAGTGTTTATTATTGATGAGTAATCAAATCCTATTCTAAAAAATCAACACTTAATTACTATAGGGGGGGGCCTTTGTCAAGCAGACAGCCTGATTTTTTTGAATGAGGTCTCAGACATTTTTTGCTCGTGAAAAGGCGCATTTTTCTCTGGTAACTTGCTGACAAATTGGACATAATGCCAGCTTCAAAAATGAACATACTTTGTCGAGTGCTTGTGGAGATGCATCTATCATGCTGAATATCATTAGAAAAAATGCCCAATCCATCGTCATTCAGGCGGTGGTGGTCATCATTGCCGTTGTCTTTGTCTTTTGGGGAGTCGGATCCAAGCTGAGGAACTCCTCCAATGCCATGGCAGTGGTCAACGGCAAGGAGATCGGTTTCCGGGAGTTCAAGCAGAGCTACGACCGGGCGGTTGAGCAGTACAAGGAGCAGTTTGGCGGCCAGTTGCCGGAGAAGCTGTTGGAAAGCATCCACCTCAAGGAGCAGGTGCTCAACCAGTTGGTGCAGCGGGAGTTGCTGCGTCAAGGGGCCGAGAAGGTCGGAATTCGGATCAGCAGGGAGGCCACCCAGCGCAAGATCAAGACCATTCCCGCCTTCACCCAGAATGGGCATTTTGATCTGGATCAATACAAGACCGTGCTTGAGCACAATCGGCTTTCGCCCAATACTTTTGAAAGCGGCATTCATGATGACCTCCTTATTTCCCGGGCGACCGATCTCATTGGCAGCTTTGCGGATATGCCCGGAGCGGAGATGGATAATTGGCTCGCCTATATCGATCAGGAGATCAAGCTCGCCTATGCGGTGATCACCCCGGAGCAGTACGCGGATAAGGTGGAGGTCACTGACGATGCATTGAAAACCTGGTACGAGGCCCATAAGCTCAACTACAAGACAGCCCCGCAGGTCAAGCTGGCCTATTTGAGTTTTGCCTATGCCGATGCCGCCAAATCCGAGGCGGTCAGCGACGAGGATCTGCAGGCCTATTATCAGGCGCATCTGGCAAATTATCAGGTTCCTGAGAAACGACGGGCACGCCACATCCTCTTCCGTGTGGAGGAAGATGCCTCCGATGAGGTGAAGGCCGCGAAAAAGGCGGAGGCGCAAAAAGTGCTGGAGCAGATCCGCCAAGGTGCGGATTTTGCCGCGATGGCCCAAAAATACAGTGACGACAGTTCAAAGGAGCGCGGTGGTGACCTCGGTTTTTTCAGTCGCGGGCAGATGGTCCCTGCCTTTGAAGACAGCTCTTTTTCCCTGAAACCGGGGGAAGTCAGCCAGGTTGTCGAGACGCCCTTTGGCTACCATCTGATCAAGGTCGAGGAGGTCCAGCCGGAGAAAACCCGTGGTTTTGCCGAGGTCAAGGAGGATATTCGTCAACAGTTGGCCCAGAAAGACGCGCAATCAACGGCCTTTAAGAATGCCTCGACCACCTACGAGGCCATTATCCGGGCAGGCAGTCTGGACAAATACAGTGAAAAAGGCGGGGGCGACATCCGCCACACCGATTTCTTTGCCCAGGACAACCCGCCCAAGATGGACATGGCCGGTGACAGTACCTTCCTCCAGGCCGCCTTTGCCCTGCGCAAGGGAGAGTTGAGTTCCATTGTCGAGACCGCAAAGGGGTACGCCATTATCTTTGCCGAAGATGTCAAGGAACCGCAGATGCCGGAGCTGGCAGCCGTGCGGGAGCGCGTTGTCGCCGATTTTACCCGGGAAAAGAGCAGCGAGCTTGCGCGGTCGGCGGCCGAGTCCTCTCTGGCCAAGGCCAAGGAGGCAGGTGCCTGGCCGGAAGGGCTGGAGAAAAAAGAATCGGCCTTTGTCAAGCGCATCGGTGACCCCGCAGGGATTCCCGAGCCCATACGCAAAGATGCCTTTAGTCGTCTTGGCATTGCCGCCTTTCCGGATCAGGTCCTGAGCGAAGGGGCATCCTTCTCCCTGTATCAAATCCTTGATTCCCGTATCGGAAAAAGTGAGCTGGATGGCGCCAAGCGGAAACGTTTTGAGGAGCAGCTGCTCGCTTCCCAGAAAAATATCCTGCTGACCTCCTGGCTTGGTCAGCTGAGAAAGGACGCCAAGATCTGGATCAATACCCAGATGCTGCAATAGTTGCCTCTTTTTGATGCATATCTTTTGAAAGGACACGCCCTTTTATGGGCGTGTCCTTTTTTCCGCTTCTGTGGTTTAATGAATCCATGTTGGTATGCAGAAGCGCTTTTCACGAAATGGCCACTGCCGCGAGTGGCGCAATCATTGTTGTCATTGTCGTAAGAAGCCCGAGAATGACGTTTCAAGCTTCATAACGAACTGATCTCACAATGGGTGATTATCAGGATACTGGCTTTTTACGGAGCCATCATTATTAACTTCAGTGTAATCAGGTATTTTGAAAGACACTTCCAACCCTCTTCCCCAACCGACACGCACCACCAAGGATACCGTCGACCTGCAGGCCGTCAAAGCTCTGCCTGTTGCCGAACAGCTGCTGCTGCAGCTTGTATCCATCATCTATGAACCCGTTTCCGCTAGCTTTCTTGCCCGGTGTCTCAACAGCCTGGTCCCGAGTTTTCTCGGCGACCGCAAACCGAGCAGCGAAGAAGTCAGCGAAATGGTGGCCCGGCTGCGTCGCAAGGGATTTCTCAGTAACAAAAATCAATGTCCCAAGGTCCTGGCCGAATCCCTGACCCGGCAGGCGATTCGCCTCAAGCGCTTCACCCGCATCGCCTCCCTGGTCGAACGTGCCGCCCCGGTTGATTATACCCACGGAAAATGGTCCACCAGATGCTGGCGGGCGATCCGTCAATTCCGCATCGGACTCTACAGCCAGAATTTCGACAAGATGGACGAGGCCCTGCTCTTTTGGGAGAAAGAGGGGCACAATTATCTGAAAAGTGAGCCACCTGCAGTCTTGGTGGCGGCCCGTGCATTCGAACCCAAATGGTTTGCCTCCCTTCCCGGATCCTTTCAGTTCTTTCTGCTTGATGAGGCGATTCGCTACTCGTTGGAGCGGTTGCACCATTTTCCGGCAGTGCTTGAGTATCTTGCCGATGAACAGGCGCAGACCGTTTCACCCGATGAGCGGGTACCCTTTCGGCGGCTGTTGGCCTCAAGTTATCTCCTGCAGGGACGCTTTGAGGCCCTGCGCCAGTTGCTGGCCGAGCATAGTGATTCCTTTCAGGGATCCGGATTTGCCGGGACGGTCGCCTTTCTCAACGGCGACACCGAACTGGCGCTGAAGCTTTTTGACGAGGACCTCGCCCAACTGCAACAGTATGCCGGTGATCAACCCTTCTTCTTTTTCGGGATAACCGGGTTGTTTTGCGTCTTTGCCCTCTTGGCCAGGGATGAAGAAGGGGATCGTGACCGGGTGCGCGTCGCTGTGGAGACTGTGTTGAGGCGCTGCAACGGATGTTCCGAGGAGATACCCTACCGGTTCATTGCCGCCGTGTTGCGTTCCTCCGAAGATGCCCTGCCGGACATGCTGGCTTTGACCCAGGATCTGATTGAGGACAAACGCAGTCTGAGTTCGCTGGTGGCCCTGTTGTCGCTCCATTGGATGGGGATTGAGATACCCGACGATTTCCAGGCGATGCTGAAGGACCTGTACGAGCAGGCCCGTTCAAGCGGCTATCTCTGGGTGGCAATGGAATCCGCCGAACTGTTGGCCACCCTGGATGAGGAGCAGGAGGAGGTCGCCCTGGCTGCCCAGGAACTTTCCGAGGCCCTGCAGAGCCGGTTCCTCACCCATATCATCGAGCCTAATGCGACCTGGAAACAGAGTCTGCAGGAACTTATCGATCTTTCCAGTAAAATTCGCGAACCGGAACGGCTGACCCGACTCTGCTGGATGGTGGAACACATCAACGGTACCCTGGAGCTGCATCCCAAGGAACAGAAGAAAACTTCTGTCGGCGGTTGGACCAAGGGGCGGACCATCGCCTTTCAGCGACTGGTCCGCCATGCCATGGATTACCTCACTGACCAGGACAGGGAGATCTGCGCGGCCCTGTATCAGTCCGGGGAGAGCAGTAAAAACGGCGGGTATGTCTTCAACCAGGAGCAATCTCTGCCCGCCCTGGTCGGCCACCCCTATGTCTTTCTCAAGCGATCCCCGCAGACGCCCGCGGAGATCGTGGCCGGTGAGCCGGAACTGGTGGTGGAACGCAAGGGGGATTCCCTGTTCATTCATTTTGCCCAGGATATCGGTGAAGGAAACGTGGCGGTCTGGCGGGAGACGCCGACCCGGTTCCGCATTATCACCATCAGCGACGAGCACCGCAAGGTCGCTGAAATTACGGGCCGTGACGGATTGCTGGTGCCGATTGCCGCCAGCAAAAAGGTGCTCGACGCCATCGGCAACATCGCCTCGTTCATGACCGTGCATTCGGCCATTGAAGTTCCCGGGCAGGGCGTCCCCGCCGAGCAGGTGGAGAGCGATCCCACCATCTACGTGCACATCATCCCCTATGGCAGCGGTTTTCGCATCGAGCTTTTCGTTCGCCCCTTCAAACATGGGGGCCCCTATCTCAAGCCTGGCGCCGGTGTGGCCAACCTCATGGCCGAGATCGATGGGCGGCGTCTGCGCACCAAGCGCAATCTTCGCCTGGAGGAGGACAAGGCGCGCGAGATAGAAGAGAGCTGCCCCATGCTTGACCTGGCTATTGATTTTGAGCAGGAGAACAAGCGGGAATGGCATCTGCTCGATCCGGAGGAGTGCCTCCAGGTGCTACTCGAGATCGAGGAGATCAAGGACAAGGTCGTCCTCGAGTGGCCGGAGGGGGAAAAGCTGGCCGTACGCCGCCAGGCAGGGGTCAACCAGCTGAATCTCAACATCCGCACCAGCCAGCAGGACTGGTTCACCCTTTCCGGCCAGCTTGAGATCGACCAGGACGAGGTCATTGAGCTGAAAACCCTGCTCGATAAGGTGCGCGAGTCGAGAAGCCGTTTCATCCCCATGGGAGAAGGGCAGTTTTTGGCGCTGACCCAGGAGTTTCGTAATCGTCTTGAAGAGTTGATTCTCTACGGCAACAGTCAGCCCGGCAATGAAAACGAGGTCAAGATCCATCCGCTGGCCGCCATTGCCCTGGAAGAACTGACCCATCAGGCCCAGACCAATGCCGACAAGGGTTGGCGTCAGCGGTTGCAATCCATTGCCGAGGCCCAGGAATTGACCCCCACCGTGCCCTCGACCCTCAAGGCCGAACTCCGCGACTATCAGAGGGAGGGCTTTACCTGGATGAGCCGGTTGGCGCATCTGGGCGTTGGCGCCTGCCTGGCCGATGATATGGGATTGGGCAAGACCCTCCAGTCCATCACCGTGGTCCTCAGCCTGGCACATCTCGGTCCGTCTCTGGTCATCGCCCCGACCTCGGTGTGCATGAACTGGGAGACCGAGGTGCGGCGATTTGCCCCCACGCTCAACTTTCATATGTTTTCCGAGGCCAACCGCAACGAGATCATTCCCACCTTGGGAAAATTTGACCTGCTCGTCTGCAGTTACACCCTGCTGCAACAGGAGATCGAACTGCTGGGCCAGGTGAAATGGCAGTCGGTGGTGCTCGATGAGGCACAGGCCATCAAGAACGCGGCCACCAAGCGTTCCAAGGCTGCCATGCGTCTGGACAGCCGTTTCCGTCTGATCACCACCGGTACGCCGATCGAAAACCATCTGGGAGAGCTGTGGAACCTGTTTGCCTTTATCAATCCCGGCCTGCTCGGGACCTATAAGCAGTTCAACCGCCGTTTCGGTATCCCGATCGAGAAGTATCACGATCGGGAAGCCCGGCGAACGTTGAAGAAACTCATTCGGCCCTTCATGCTGCGGCGTATCAAGTCCCAGGTCCTGGAAGAACTGCCACCGCGTACCGAGATCACTCTGCGGGTGGAGATGCAGCCCGAGGAACTGCAGTTTTACGAGGCCCTGCGCCAGCAGGCGATCGAGAATATCGAGGGCAGCAGCGAGAAGACCGGTCGCCACCTGCGTATTCTGGCGGAGATCATGCGTCTACGACGCGCCTGCTGCAACCCGCGGCTGATCAACGATCAGGTGGAAATTCCCTCGACCAAGTTGCAGGTCTTTGCCGAAACCGTGGAGGAGCTCCTTGGCGGCGGTCACAAGGCCTTGGTCTTCAGTCAGTTCACGGGGCATCTGGCCCTTATTCGTGAGTACCTTGACAGCAAGGAGATCAGCTACAAGTACCTCGACGGTACCACCCCTGCCAAGGAGCGGCAGCATCAGGTCGAGCGCTTCCAGGCCGGCGAGGGCGAGCTCTTTCTCATCAGTTTGAAGGCCGGCGGTTTGGGCCTGAACCTGACGGCGGCCGACTATGTCATCCACATGGATCCCTGGTGGAACCCGGCGGTGGAGGACCAGGCCGCCGACCGCGCCCACCGTATCGGCCAGAAACGGCCGGTCACCGTGTACCGGCTGGTCACCGCCAACACCATCGAGGAGAAGATCGTCCGCCTCCATCAGGAAAAACGCGATCTGGCCAACTCCCTGCTCGAGGGGGCGGATGTCAGCACTCGCATCAGCGCCGAGGAGCTATTGGAGTTGATCCGCTCCAATTAACCCATTTGTCGCCCAGCGTAAAAAAGGCTCCGACCAAGCAGGACTTGGCGGAGCCTTTTTCGTTTGAGGTTGACTGTGGCGGTTATTGATCGGTGCCCAAACCCTTGAGCGGTGCCATTGTCCCGACCAGTTTTGCCGGCAGTTTGGGCAGGCCGCTGATCAGCGAGACGAGCACCGCGGCACTGTAGGGGATGGCCTGAATGGCGAGAACCGTTGCCCACACGTGAATGTCGAGCATGTCACCGTCCTCGCGCAACAGGACGCCGATAATCGACAGAACCAGGGCAATGGCAAAAAGCAGCTCTTCCCGGGCGTCACCCAGCGCCTTGAAAAAGGCGTTGGCCTGGACCTTTTTCGGGGTCCTGAAAAAGCCGATCTTGCGGGTGATGAAACCGGTGAGCATGGCCCTGGCGATGGTGTGGGACAGGGCCAAGCCGGCCAGACCGGCGGCCAAACTTTGCCGGCGGGTGGCGACGACGCGGCTGCGGTAGAGAAAGAACATCTTGAAGCTCTTAAAGAAAAAGAGCACGATCGGCAGAAAGGCGAAGATGATGTGCGGCGGCGAGAGGTAATCGGGGAAGATGATCATACCGCAGGACCAGAGCAGGGCCATGATATTGAAGATCATGTTGATGCCGTCGGCAAACCAGGGGAGCCAGCCTGCGAGAAAGTGGTAGCGTTGACCGCCGGTGAGGCCGGTTTTTTCCAGGCCGAACATGGCCATCATATGATGGCGGAGGATCAGGACCGAACCATAGGCCCACCGGAATCGCTGTTTCTTGAAGTCGACAAAGGTATCCGGCATCAACCCCTTGCCAAAGCTGTAGGGTACGTAACAGGCGGCATAGCCCTTTTCAAAGATGCGCAGGCCCAGCTCGGCATCCTCGGTGATGCACCATTCGGCCCATCCACCGACCTCATCCAGCACCGAGCGGCGGACCATAGTCATGGTGCCGTGTTGGATGATGGCATTGCGTTCGTTGCGGGTGACCATGCCGATTTGGAAAAATCCGCGGTACTCGGCCAGGCACATGGCCTTGAAGGTGTTTTCGTCGCCGTCGCGGTAGTCCTGCGGTCCCTGGACAATCGCCATGTTGGGGTCGGTAAATTGCGGGGTCAGGGCGCGCAGCCAGTTCGGTTCCACGATGTAGTCGCTGTCAATCACCGCCACCACCTCGGCCTGCGGATCGGTCTCCCTGAGCGCATAGTTCAGCGCACCGGCTTTGAAGCCGGAAAGGGGATCGACATGGAAGAAGCGAAAGCGCGGCCCCATGGTTTGACAGTGGGCCTCGACCGGTTTCCACACGTCGGCATCCTTGGTGTTGTTATCGATGATCAACACCTCGAATCGGGGATAATCGAGCTCGGCAAGGGCATTGATGGTCTGGATCATCATGTCCGGCGGCTCGTTGTAGGCCGGAACATGGATCGAGACCATCGGCAGTTCGTCGTCGTCGGTCACCTCAACCGGCTGGGGGAGGCGGTGGAATTTTTTGGTCCAGACCGACTCGGCCCATTCGTGGGCTTCGGCGAGGATGACGAGAATGGCACCGGTCGCCGCCAGGAGCAGGACAATGCCGACCAGCAGAGACGATACGGTCATGTACTGGCGCTGAAAGTCGTAGACCACCCATACGGCAAAGGTGGTGATGGCGTAGGCGATAAAGGCGAGAAATCCGCGTCCTGTATGGAGAAGGCCCTTGCTGTCGCGAAAGAGCAGGGCGAGAATCAGGACCGCTAGTCCAATACTGATGGCCGCCAGTTCCCGCCACTGGGGGATGGGGATGACCGGAGCGGTGAACTCGAATTTGGGTTCGCGGTTGTCGTTGTACACCCCCCATAGGCTTCCCGCCTCGCCCTCGAGATTCTTTTTCCAGACCTGGTCAAAGGCCTCCATGATGTAATAGGTGTAGTTGTTCTTTTCCGCTACATCGAGGAAACGGCGGAGGAATTTGGCCTGGTTGGTCGGGCTTGCCACCGCGCCCTGGCGGATGCGGCCGCCGCTGGGCCAGCCGACCTCGCCGATAATAATTTCCTTGTCCGGATATTTTTCCTTCAGCTCGTTGTAGCGCATGATGCAGTAGTCAACGGCCTGGTCGTTGGGCACCCCCTCCCAGTAGGGCAGAAGATGGACCGCGATGAAGTCCACCTTTTCCACCAGTTTCGGATTCTTCAGCCAGACATGCCAGGGCTCGGCAATGCTCACCGGTGCCCAGACCGCTTTCTTGACTGTATCGATGTGCTTGAACATCTGTTCCAGGGTGAGGTCGGTACGAAGCAGTACCTCATTGCCGACAATGACTCGGACGATGTTCCGGTAGTTCTCCTGGTAGATTTTGATGAGATTGGCGATTTCCTTTTCGTTTTTCTCTTCATCCGGGGTTAACCAGGCGCCCAGGGTGACGTTGAGGCCCCTGGCCGCGGCCAGTCGTGGGATTTCCGCCAGGGTGCCCTGGACCGTGTAGGAGCGGACCGCATGCACGTCTCCGGAGAGCAGGGCCAGATCCCGGTCGATCTCTTCCACAGAGGGATAGATATCTTTCATCGGCGACTGCCCTTCGTGAAAAGGCGAAAAGGAAAATCCCTGGATTTTAGAGGGCCAGGAGGGCTCAATATTGGGTTGATTGACGATTTTCCAGAGGAGGAGCGCCAAGCAACCCATAATGATGGTGATAATGATGCCGGAACGATTCATAGGGGCGTGAGGAAAAAAGTAAGAGTGTTGGGATATGATTATCCATCGCACATCTCTTGTAAGAGAAGCGTCAGAAAAATAGACCTCTACAAAGAGCACCAGTATAACACAAGAAAAAAGCAAAAAGTGCAAATGAATCTGCAGGGAACTGTAAAATGAGTGTCAATCTGGAGCAGGCATGCGAGCAATATATGTTCGATTCGTCGCAGGATGTGCCTGTTGCCCTCCCGGAGGAGTGCGCCTTCTGGGTGGTGAAGAGAATTACCTCTTTTCGGATGCTGGTGAAAGAAGGGGGCGCAGCAGGCCCCAGGAGTGAATATCGCGTTGCAGCAGGTGCACCGTATAGCTGTGGAGCGCGTGGAAGGCTTCAGCTATTCCCTGGGGAGCAAGCTGGAGACGTGCGAGGCGGTCAAGCGGGGTTGCCTGTGCGGCGGCAAGGGTGCGCAGGGTCTGCACCGACAGGGAGGGGAGCGGGGATGCTTGCGGCTGGCACCTGTTGCAAAGAAGCGCGCCGTTACCGGGGACGAGGGTGTAGGAATGGGGGACGCTCACCAACCGGTGGCAACGGCAGCAGGATTGCAGATCCGGACGGTACCCTAGGGTGTCGAGCAGATGAATCAGCGCAAAGGTGGCAATCTGCAGGGGAGCCGGGCTCAGGCTGAGGGATTCCAGGGTCCAGGCAATGAGCGCGAACAGTTCGGGATCGGGGTCCTGCTCACGGGTAAAACGGAGGATCAGTTCGGTGTAATGGCTGGCGACGATATAGCGCTGATGGCTGTGGCGCAGGGGGAGGTTGGCCGCCAGGAGTTCGGCCTCCTCAAGAAAATACAGACCGGAGGAGGTTCGTGGAGGCAGGTAGAAGAGGCTTAACAGGCTATAGGGCTCGAGCTTGTTGACAAAGCGTTGCTTGCTCTTCAGCGCCCCCTTGGCGATGGCGGTGAAACGGCCGAGGTCATTGCTGTAGAGCGTAACCAGTTTGTCCGCCTCCCCATAGCCGGCAATATGGAGCACGTATCCACGGGTCGTTTGTGCACGGTCACGGGCCATGGACGGCAGTGGGGAATTGCAGGGAGGCTTTGCCTTCGCGGAATGGAGGGAAGGGAAGAAGGCTGCCATTGAACTGAAGTTCCGCGCAATTTTCTCCCATAAAATCAAGATGCATCGAATGTTGGGCCTCCCACTGAATGGTCGATCCCTTGAGATAGGTCTGCTCCATGGGCGGCTGGTTGTCCAGCCGCACCTGCACCCGACAGTCGGCATGGAAAACTGCCTGCAAGAGAAGAACGTTTTGGGTGCGCAGGCTACTTGTGGCCGGGTCGGCTGGATGAAAGTTGTCTGCTACCGATTGCGTCAGGGTGAGGAGTTTGTCGGTGAGGTAGGCAAACGGATTCCATGAATAATACACGCAAAATCCGGAGAAGGAGGTCACGATGCAAACAAGCAGAACAGCTGCGGCGGCCGCCGAGGAGACCCTGGGCTGTTCAGCCAATTTTTTCGGCTCCAGGTTGTGAACCGCCTGATGTGCGGGCAGGGACTCGGGCCGCCTGCCTGCCGTTTTTGCGTACTCGGCCAAAAACTGGGTTGCAACGGTATCGGTATCCATCTCGAGATAGGCGGCATAATTAGCCACCAGGCCTTTGGTAAAGGCAGCGGCAGGAAGCCGGTCAAGGGCTCCCTCCTCAATGGCCCGCAGGTTGGCAAGCGAGATACGGGTGTGCGCCGCAGCCTCCTCCAGGGTGTGGTTTTGCTGGAGGCGAGCCAGGCGGAGTTGTTCACCCGCCGATGGCGGGGGTGACGAATCGGAGCGGTTCATGCTGGCGCCAGGAGGTCCGGGGGAAGACTGCCGCAAGCCGGGGCAAGTCTTGGAATGGGTTACAGGATTTTGATATAGGCCTTTTCGCGGATAGACTGCATCCACTCTTTGAAGCGCTTTTCCAGAGCCTCTTTGGAAAGCTTTTCACGGATCTGCTCCTTGACTTCCTCGTAGGGGGCCTTGGCCTCCATCTTGCCTTTTTCGGTGGAGACGACCCTGAAAAACATATACCCGTTGCCGGTGGACACGATGGGGCTCAGGTCGCCGGGTTTGAGGTGCTCGACAGCCTCACGAATGTAGGAGGCGAGTTCATCGAGTTGGAACAGGCCGAGATCACCGCCATCCTTGCCGTTGGCCAGGTCGGAATATTTGCGGGCCAAGGCCTGGAAGTTATCGCCGTTTTGGGCGGCCTCGTAGGCTTTCTGTATTTTTCCCCGCGCATCGTCCTGGGTCGGCACCGAGCCATCTGCCAGTGTGCTGCCATAGGTGCAGCCGATTTGCTGCAGATAGTATCCGCCGCCTTTTCCCTGTTCGACATAATGGGTATCGTAATAATCGAGGATTTTTTCTTCCGGAATCACCACTTTGGTTCGAACCTCGTAATTGACCAGGCGGGAACTGAGAATCTGGTCGCGTAACTCTTCGCGATACTGCTTTTCACTCATGCCCATAGAGTTGAGTTCTTTGCGGAACTGTTCCATGGTTGTTTTATTGCCTGCCAGGATACGCTGCACGGCTCCGTCCACATCCTGGTCGCTGACCTGGATATGGAGCTTTTCAGCCTCCTGGACCATGAGTTTTTTCTCGATAAGTTTGTCGATGACCGTGAGACGTGCCCGATACAGGGCTTCGGCGAGGCGGTCGGGCGGGGTGTCCTCTGTTATTTTTTTGAAAAAAGATTGGCCCAGCTCATTGACCTCAGACAGGGTGATGGTATCGTTGTTGACGATTGCGACACTGCGGTCGACAATGGCAGCGGCCGCATTGGTGAGAATAAGAAGGAGGCTGGCGAGGACGCAAAGAAGAGAAATTCGCTGGATCATAATGTCGTCAAGGGAAGGGGAGTTAAATGAAAAGTTCGGTCGACTCGGCACGTTGGGTCACCACAGGCTGCCTTTGCGCACTGGGCAAAGACGTGCTTTCGAACTTCATAACAGCTTGTTTTTGTGAACCATACGGTTCAATTTGTCGTCGTTTGACATAACAGACACAATTATCTAACCGGAAGCAGATAAAGGCGCAACGGTTTTCCGGAGCCAGCTTGGTAGTGATGGTGGCTGCCGGGGAGGTGGGGCCGGAGAGTACAAGGAGAAGACAATGAGGCAAATTCGACAATTTTTTCAGGGGATCACAGTGCTGTGCTGGCTGTGTGTGGGCGGGGTGGCCGCAGCGGCGGTCAACCTGCCTCCTTTTTCCCTGCCCACCGCACAGAGTGGAGCCCAGGTTTCAAGCGATACCTATGCGGGGCAGGCGATGCTGATCACCTTTTTCGCCCCCTGGTGCGGCCCCTGTCTGCAGGAGATTCCCGCACTCAAGGCGGTGCAATCGCGCTATCATGAACAGGGATTTTCCGTGGTGGCCTTGGCTGTGGATGAAGGTGGACCGGGCACGGTTGCACGGTTGATGGAAAAGGCCGGGATCAACTACCAGGTGCTCTTGGCCGATGAGAGCACCCGTCGTCAATTTGGTGGCGTGGCCACCATCCCCACCTCGTTCCTGGTGAACAAGCAGGGACACGTGGTGAAAAAATATGGTGGTCTGGTCCCGCGGAGTTTGTTGGAAAGAGATATCGAATCAGTACTTTAATTGCAAGAGTCTCTTTAGAGAAAGCCAAGATTTGCTGTTGACAATTTTTCCTGTATTTCTTAGTGTCCCATCAGGAAAGAGGCAATTGGTTTGGTTTGTACACCCCCAAAAAATCTATAAGGAGATCGCCATGAAAAAGATCGTTGTTACCCTGATGGTTGCCGCATTTGCCCTGAGTGCAGGTGCTGCTTTTGCTGCCAAATCCAAATGCACCGTTGACAGTGTTGAGGGCACCAAAGTGACCATGACCTGTGACAAGGCTGACTTCAAAGCCGGTGACAGCGTCAGCGTCAAAGCCGCCAAGAAACTGGAAGGCTGCTAAGAGTCTGATCAGCGTTCAATCGCTATCAAGAGCGGGTCGATTGAAAAAATCGATCCGCTCTTTTTTTATTTGTCATTCTCGTCAATAGCCCTGGCAATGACCTTTCGAGCGTTGTTCCCCCCCTCATTTGCCGAGGGGTGATTCTCAGGATTTTGACTTATTACCAAGCCATCGTTTTTGTATCACCCCTATTCGCAGCTCATCTGTTGCCATTGGTGCAGTAATCCGGCATATTGGCGGGCAAACGAGCAAAGCCCCTTCACCCTCACAGAGATTGCAAGCAGAGAAACCCACGCATGGATCCGCAAACCTTACCCGAAAAAGAACTGAATCTGTATACGGCCATTAAAGATCGGTACAAGGTGGCCTTTGAGCCGCTTAAAATCAGGGAGCACTCCTTGCACCTGCTGAAGATGACTGATCTTGAGCAGATTCTCGATGGCAAGGATCCGCTCAAGGATGTCTCGAGCTTTCCCTTCTGGATCAGGCTGTGGGAGGCAGCGATCGTGCTCTCCGAATTTATGGCGGCAATGCCCTGTACGCCGGGAACGACCCTGCTTGAGCTGGGCGCTGGCCTCGGAGCCCCGGGGCTGACGGCCGCCAAGGTCGGCTATAGCGTGACCCTGTCCGATTACGAGCAGATGATCCTTGATTTCGAGCGTATCAATGCCGCCGCCAGCCACCTGGACAATGTCGAATGCCTCATGCTTGACTGGCTCAACCCGCCGGAGATGGAACGGTTTGATGTGATCATCGGCGCGGAGATCCTATTTCGCGAAGAGTTCTTCCAGCCGCTGTTGAATGTGCTGAAAAAAACACTCAAGCCCGATGGTGTGGTCTATCTTGCCCATGACATCAAGCGCCGCAGCCTGGAACCGTTTTTGAAAATGGCGGAAAAGGAGTACCGTATCGCCGCGTCCCAACGACGTTTGAAAAGTTTCGACGGCGACAAGATCGTCCTGCTCAATCGCCTGCAGCCCCGCAACTGAGCGTCCCGGGAACAGCTGATAGGGCTTTTATGTATCCGGTAAGCCTTGAAATTGCAGACAAACTGTGCGTGGTTGTCGGGGGCGGAAACGTTGCCGCCCGCAAGGTCCACGGCCTGCTTGCCGCTGGCGCACGGGTTCGGGTGGTCAGTCCCAAACTCGCTCCCCGCCTGGAAAATCTTGTGGCGAGGGAGGCTGTTGCATGGCAGCAGAAGGGATTTACCGCCGAGGATCTGACCGGTGCCGTTCTCGTTTTTGCCGCAACGGATAATCCCTCGGTGCAGTCGGCTGTGGTGAAGGCGGCCCGCAGCCGCAATATCCCGATCAATGTTGCCGATGGACCTGAACTCTGTGATTTTCAGGTTCCTGCCGTACTGCGACGGGGCGATCTGAGTATCAGCATTGCCACCAATGGCAAGACACCGGCGGTGGCCGCTCTGGTTCGGAGGCAGTTGGAAGAGGTCATCGGCGAAGAGTATGCGTTGCTGACCACCTTGATAGGGGCGTTGCGCGAGGAGATTATCCGCAAGGCTGCCGATGATGCGGAAAAAAAGATTCTGTTTCAAAAGATCCTTCACAGCGATATACTCCGCTGGCTTCGCGAGCGGCAATGGCACAAGGTACAGGCCCATGTCGAGGCCGTGATCGGGCGACCCTTGGGTCGGGATCTGGAGGTATTGATTAAGGAGAATCCATGAGTTTTTTGCTCTTTCAGTCCAGTGTCGCTGTCTACCTGCTTTCCTTTGCCGCCTATCTGGTGTTCTTTCTCACCCAAAAAACACCGCTGCGTCGTACCGGGCGAACCATCTTCCTGGTGGCCTTTCTACTCCACACCGCCAACATCATCGCCCGTGCGGTTGAGGCGGGGCATACTCCCATTACCAGCCATCACGAAACCGTCTCTTTCTTTGCCTGGTCGGTGAGTTGCTGCTATCTCTCCTTTCGCTGGCGATACACGGTCAAGAATCTCGGCGTCTTTGTCAGTTTGCTGGCCTTTATCCTGATGCTGGTGGCCACCTTTTCTTCCCGGGCGATCATGCCCCTGCCGCCGGCCCTGCAATCCTTGTGGCTGCCGGTGCATGCCTCGATCGCCCTTTTTGCCGACGGCTTTCTCGCCCTGGCCTGTATCGGCGGCATCATGTATCTCCTCCAGGAGCGGGAGATCAAGAAAAAGCGTTTTGGTCTGTTTTATTCGCGTCTGCCTTCCCTGGAGGCCTTGGATAAGCTGAACTATCATTGCCTCAGCGTCGGTTTTCCCCTGTTTACCCTTGGCCTGATCACTGGCTCCATCTGGGCAAAACAGGCCTGGGGCGCCTACTGGCACTGGGATCCCAAGGAGACCTGGTCGCTGATCACCTGGTTCATCTACGCTGGTGCGGTGCATCAACGATTTACCGTGGGCTGGCGGGGAAGACGGGTGGCTATCCTCAGTATTCTCGGTTTTCTCTCGGTGTTGTTCACCCTCTGGGGGGTTTCCTTTCTCTTAGAAGGAGTGCATTCCTATGTCTCGTGACGCCATTGTTCTGCTCGGCGTCAACCATAAAACCACGCCACTGGCAGTTCGTGAAAAACTTGCGCTCTCCTCCGGTTACGAAGAGCCCTTGAACGCGCTTGGGCAACTGGAAGGGGTGGGCGAATACTATCTGCTTTCCACCTGCAACCGGGTGGAGGTGCTGTTTACCTGCCGCAATGTCGAGCAGGTCACCAGGCGGGTTCAGGATGCCCTTTTCGGCCGGGCGATCACCGCCGAAGAACTGCAGCGCCATGCCTATCAGTACGTCAACCTCGAGGCTGTCGAACACCTCTTTCTGGTGGCCGCCAGTCTGGATTCGATGATCGTCGGCGAGGCCCAGATCCTCGGCCAGCTGAAGGAGGCCTATCGCCATGCGACCAAGGCCGCCAGTACCGGCTTCATTCTCAACAAGCTGTTGCATAAATCCTTTTCCGTGGCCAAGCGGGTGCGGACGGAAACCCGCATCGGCGCGAGTGCGGTCTCCATCAGTTACGCTGCGGTTGAATTGGCGCGGAAGATTTTTGGTGATCTGAGCGACAAGAAGGTCATGCTGGTCGGGGCCGGCGAGATGGCGGAGCTGGCTGCCGAACACCTGGTCAGTCAGGGGGTGAGCGAGGTGGTGGTCGCCAACCGCACCCTGCAGCGCGCGATCAATCTCGCCCGCTGCTATAACGGCCAGGCGGTTTCCCTGGAAGAGTTGCTTGATCAGTTACAGCGTGTTGATATCATTATCAGCTCGACCGGCTCTCCCGACCTGATCCTCCGTCGCGACGACGTGCGGCCGATCATGCGCGGCCGCCGCAACCGTCCGCTCTTCTTTATCGATATCGCCGTGCCCCGCGATCTGGATCCGGCCATCAACGAGCTGGACAACGTCTACCTCTACGACATTGATGATCTCAACAATGTGGTGGAGATGAACAAATCCGAGCGGGACAAGGAAGCGCTCAAGGCGCAGCGGATCATTACCGAGGAAAAGCTGAAATTTTCCAAGTGGCTGGCCAACATGGAATCCACCCCGACCATAATCCAGCTGCGGGAGATCATCGAGCAGCAGGTGCGGGGCGAAGTGGAGAAAACCTTCGGCCGGTTTGATGGCATGGAGGGTGGTACGCGACATCGCCTGGAAAAGATGGTTGCAGCCATCACCGGCAAGCTGGCCTATCCGCCGTTGCATTTTCTCAAGGCGGAAAACCATTGCATTGGACTTCCCGACCGGATCAAGACCATTCGTGAACTTTATTTGATGGATAACGGGAGCGACAAACAGGATACCGATGCTTGAGAGTGAGCGTGCATATCTCCTGGATGAGGAGTGGCTCTTGGTGCGTCACTCCGGCGAGATTCCTGAAGTGGCCCTCCATTCCAGTCTGTACTATCTCAAAGAGGATCCCGAGGGCCCGGGGCTGGTTCTCACCCTGGAGGAGGTGAGCTCCCTGCAGCAGGCCGCGATGGCCCGCTACGAGGAGATCATCCTGCGTGATCTTGATCCCGCAAACCGGGATCTTCCGCTCTTTCGCGGCATCCGGCGGGCCAACCATAACTGGTACCGCTATGCCCGCTTCTGTGAACAGATCCAGATGGAGTGCGAAACCTTCCGTGCTCAGGCGGCCCAGGCCCTGCTGGGGTATGTGCAGCTGGAACAGGGAGAGGTGCAGGCGGGCGGGCGCAGGCCCACGATCAACTGTACCGCGGACGCCCTGATGACCTTCGCCCTGGCCTTGGGACTCGATGCAGCCGCCCTGCCCGCGAGTTGGGAAGAATTGTGTGAACAAGCACCGCGGTAGGTTTTTTTTACTTCTTTATGATGTGAGCTAATTTCCCGCAGTGACGGAGGAGGAGTCATGATGCAGCCATTGCGTGTGGGGGTTGTCGGAGCCGGCCGCCACGGCAGCCGTTATGCCCGCCATATTCTCAACGACGTCGAAGGGCTGACCCTTAGCGCCATCAGTCGTCGCAGCGATCAGGGCAAGGTTATGGCCTCGCAGTGGGGGTGCCGCTGGTATGGTGATTGGCAGGAGCTGGTTGACTCCCCGGAGGTCGACTGCGTGGTCGCCGCCTTACCGCCCACACTCAACCCGGCTGTCGCCCAGGCCTGTGCCGATGCCGGCAAGCCGCTGCTGCTGGAAAAGCCCATGGCCGTCACCGTCGATGCGGCCCGGGCCATCATGGAAACCTTTGCCGCAAAGGGGCTGGGGCTCACCATCGGCCAGACCCTGCGCTACAACACCGTCATCAACGCCCTGAGGGAACAGTTGCCCTCGATCGGCACTCTCTATAGTCTAACCGCCAATCAACGGCTGGAGCCGGCCGACCAGGCCTGGCTTGATCAGCCCGAGCATGCCGGTGCCGGCGTGAGTTACCATTCCGCGGTTCACATCTTTGACGCCATCCACTTTATCACCGGCCGAAAAATAGTGCGTGTCATGGCCCGAACCCGATGTCTGCACAGCGCACGGCTCGAAGACCATCTGGTGGTGCTGGTGGAGTTGGAGGACGGACTGCTCGGGGTGATCGACTGCTCAAAAATCGGCCCGGCCCGTTCCGGCCGTTTTGAACTGATCGGTGACAAGGGACAGCTGCATGGGGATCAGGTGCATAACCAGCTGGAATTCATTGAGGGAGCACGTCGAAGCGAGATTGCCTGCGGCCCCCCGGTGAGCACCATTGTGCCGCTTCTTGAGGATTGGCAGCGTTTTCTGCGGGGGCAAGGAGAAAACCCCATCCCTCCGGAGGTGGGGCTTGCTGCGGTGCGGGTCTGTGCGGCCTGTCTGCACTCGGCCGCCCAGGGAGGATGGCAGGAGGTGTGAAAAGGGGAGCAGGTTAACTGCTCCCCTTTTTCATTAATGTTTAAACGAGCGTTGCCCGGTGTACATCATGGCGACCTGGGGATTGGCCTCGTTGCAGGCCTGGATCGACTCGAAGTCGCGAATGGAACCGCCGGCCTGGAGAATGGCGGTCACGCCCTCGCGGATGCCGACATCGGCAGCGTCGCGGAAGGGGAAGAAGGCATCGGAGATCATGACCGACCCGGGGATGCCGGCGCGATCGGCCTTGACCTTGGCGTCGATCGCCTCTTTCTCGGCCTTGTCCCGCTTCCCCTGTCCAATCTGCAGCACCAGGTCAGCATAGGGAAGCCCATAGGCATCGAAACAGGCAACGTCGGCGTATTTGACGTAGGCCTTGTGAATGGCGATCTCAGCCACACCGACCCGGTCCTGCTCACCGGCACCGATGGCGGTGGTGCAGCCGTCCTTGACGTAGATGACCGAATTTGACGTCACCCCGTGCTCAACCGCCCAGCCAAAGAGCATGTCGTCGATCTCACGGGCAGAGGGTTGACGTTCACAGGCATACGCAACCCCCTTGTAGGTGGTGACTGCCGGTTTGAGATCCTGGGCCGAACGGATGGAGTTGACCGCCGACTGCTGGATAATGATGCCGCCGTCGATCAGGGATTTGAAGTCGACAAAGCGGAATTTTTCGAATTCGGCCAGGCGGGAGATCCCTGCCATGCGAATCACGCGCAGATTCTTGCGGCGGGCGAGTATCTCGAGCACGCCGTCCTCGAAGTCAGGGGCGCAGACCACCTCCAGATAATTCTGCGCCATCAGCTCTGCGGTGTCCTTGTCCAGCGGCAGGCTGGTCACCACTGCGCCACCAAAGGCGGCGATGCGGTCGCAGCGGTTGGCCCGGTTGTAGGCATCGGCCAGGCTGGTGCCGATGGCGGCGCCGCAGGGATTGTTGTGCTTGAGGATGACCGCGGCCGGTTTGTCGATCAGGTACTTGATGATGTTGAGGCCATTGTCGACGTCAGTCAGATTGATTTTGCCCGGATGTTTGCCCACCTGGACCATGTCTTCAACCGTAATCGCGCTGACCAGGCCGTTGCCCGGTTCGATGAATTGACACTCACCGAGCAGCAGGTTTCCGTTGACCAGTTCGTAGAGGGCTGCTTCCTGGTCCGGATTCTCGCCGTACCGCAGGCCGCGCTCATCAACGGTGCCGTCCTCCATCGGAATCTTCCAGGTCTTTTTGCGGTACACCAGTTTCTGGTCGCCCAAGGTGATGGTCATGTCCATGGGAAAGGAATCGCCCAGGAGGGTTGAGTACATTTTTTTCAAATCGGTCATGGGATAGTGAGCTCCATAAGAAAATCAACCGGCATCGATCGCCGGAGAGAAGATGGGGTGTTGCTGGCCCGTCAGGATTGAGCGTGAACGGTTAACGGTGCCACCTTGCTGTCGTCGTCCAGATTGCAATCAATGAGGACCGAGTTGGCGCCGACGCGCACCCGGTCACCCAGGCGGCAATTTTTCAGCACTGCACCGCTTTCAATACGGCATCCGGCACCCAGGGTGGTCCGGTCACAGAGACGGACGTTTGGTTCCAGGTGGCTGTCCGCGCCGATGCGGCAATCGCCTGCCACCAAAATGGTTTCCGGCGATTCCAGGGTAACGCCACCAAGCATCAACTCCCGGTTGCGCCGCTGTTGCAGGGTGGCCTGGGCCTGGACCAGTTCGACCCGGGAGTTGACTCCCAAGACGTCGATGGCCTGGGGATGGACAAAGGTCTGGACAGGCAGCCTTTGCTCGTTGGCCAGGGCCACGATATCGGTGAGGTAGACCTCGCCCTGGGCATTGTTGGTGCCGACCTGGCGTAGGGCTTCAAAAAGAAAGGCCCGTTTGACCAGATAGATGCCGGCATTGATTTCCTTGATCTGCCGCTGGCTGTCAGTGGCATCCTTTTCTTCGACAATGGCCTGAATCCGTCCCTGGGCATCGTGGAGAATCCGTCCATAGCCAAAGGGTTCCTCCACCAGGGTGGTCATCAGGCTCAGGATCGCCCCTGTACTCCGATGGGCGGCAATCATCTCCTGCAGGGTTTCCGGACGAATCAGCGGGGTGTCGCCACAGAGGATCAGCACCTCGTCACTGTTCGCACAGGCCTGCTGGGCGCAGAGGACCGCATGACCGGTTCCCAGCTGCTGTTCCTGCACCACCGTGGTCACCCTATAGGGAGCCAGGGCCTGCTCGACCTCGGCCCGCTGATGGCCGACGATCACGGCGCACTGGTCGATGCCGGCATTGTTGACCACATCAAGGACGTGGTGGAGCATGGGCCGGAAAAAGACCTGGTGCAGCACCTTGGCCACGGAAGATTTCATACGGGTTCCCTTGCCGGCGGCAAGGACAACGGCAATTATTGATGGCTGCATGGCGGGCATTCCTGATCTCTGAGAAAGATTGACGGTAAACACAACACTGTAGAAAAAAAATGTCCGTTTGACAAGCATCTCCTAAACCGTTTTTCCCGGGAAAAGAACCTGTAATCAGGACCATGATCTCATATTGGGAAAAAAGTGATGCAAACCCGGGGTAAGATCCTTAGAGTGTGCGGACCGCCAGCCGGCCACAACGAAGAAAGAGATGTTCTCTCACCCCACTATTTGAAAATATTTGAACCACGAGAAAAATCACGAATGCGACCACAAGATCATGAGGTGCTGATCCTCGACGGTGCCTGCGGAACCAATCTTCAGGAAATGATTATCCCGATGTCGGCCTGGGAGGGCAAGGAGGGATGCAACGAACTCCTCAACCTGACTTCCCCGGAGACCATTGTTGCCCTGCACAAAAGCTTTGTCGATGCCGGTGCCATGGTCATCGAGACCAACTCCTTTGGGGCGAGCCGGATTGTCCTGGAGGAGTACGGCCTGGAGAATCAGGTCGAGGCGATCAACCGGGCTGCGGTGGAAAACGCTCGCAAGGCCATCGGCGGCAAGGCAAACACCTACATTGCCGGCTCCATCGGGCCGGGCACCAAACTGCCGTCGCTTGGTCATATCAGCGTTGAGGCCCTGGCTGCCGCCTACAGCGAACAGATGGAGGCCCTGATCAAGGCAGGAGTGGACATGCTCATTATCGAAACCTGCCAGGACCTCTTGCAGGTCAAGACCGCCATGACCACCTGTTTTGAAACCCTGGAGCGTTTGCACACCGCTATTCCGGTGATGGCCTCGGTGACCATCGAGCGTACCGGGACCATGCTGGTCGGCACCGATATCGCGGCGGCAGCGGTTACCTTCGAGCCTTTTCCGATTTTTTCCTTTGGCCTCAACTGCGCCACAGGCCCCCAGGACATGGAATCGCATATCCGCTGGCTGAGCCGGAACTGGCCCAAACGGATCTCCTGTGTGCCCAATCAGGGCTTGCCGGAGGTTGTCCAGGGCAAAACCTGCTACTCGCTGACCCCTGAGCAGTATGCCCAGGAGATGAAACGGTTCGTCACCGAATACGGGGTGAGCGTGGTCGGCGGTTGCTGCGGCACCACGGCCGCTCACATCAAGAAACTGGTGGAAACGCTTGCCGGCGTCAAGCCCGCTGTTCGGGAGGTGATCGCATGAAGCCGTCGGTTGCAAGTCTCTACCAGGCCGTTGAACTGCAGCAGGAGATTCCGCCGCTGTTGATCGGCGAACGGGCCAACTCCAATGGCTCGAAAAAATTCCGTGAGCTGCTTTTGGCCGACGATTACCAGGCCTGCCTGAAGATTGCGGTCGAACAGGAGAACAAGGGTGCCCATGTGATCGATCTCTGCACCGCCTATGCCGGGCGGGATGAGCTCAAAGATCTCACCACCCTGGTGAGCCTCTGCGCAGCCAGTCTCAAGGCGCCGTTGATGATCGACTCGACCACCCCCGAGTGCATCGAGGCCTGCCTCCGCATCTATCCGGGCCGGGCGATCATCAACTCGGTCAACCTCGAGGATGGCGGCGTCAATATTCGCCGGGTCTGCAAGGCCGCGAAAAAATACGGCGCAGCAGTGGTCGCCCTGACCATTGACGAGAAGGGCATGGCCATGACCAGCAGCGACAAGATCCGCATTGCCAAGGCGATCCATGCCATTGCCGTGGATGAGTGCGGCTTGCGTTCCCATGATCTGCTCTTTGACTGCCTGACCTTCACCGTGGGCTCAGGCGACGAAAGTCTTCGCGAGGCGGCCATCCAGACCCTCGAAGGCATTCGCCTGATCAAAAAAGAGTTGCCGGGCTGCCTGACTGTGCTGGGCCTGAGCAATATCTCCTTTGGACTGGCCCCCCAGGCACGGCGTATCCTCAACTCTGTCTTTCTCCACGAGGCGGTGGGAGCCGGTCTGGATGCCGCCATCGTCGATGCGGCCAAGATCATTCCCCTGGCCCGAATTCCGGAGGAGGATCGTCAGGTCTGTCTGGAGCTGCTCCATAACCGTCAAGGCGGGGCTGACAAAGATCCACTGATGCGGTTCATCGAGTATTTCACCGATAAGACCGCGACTACGGGCGAGGAAGAGCAGGGCAGTGATCGTACCGTTGAGGAGCAGCTCTTTGCCAAGGTAATGAATGGCGACAAGGACGAGATTGAAGACTTGCTGGCCATTTTGCGACAGCGATTCAAGCCGATCGATATCATCAACCAGATTCTTGTGCCGGCAATGCGCCACGTCGGTGAATTGTTCGGCAAGGGTGAAATCCTCCTGCCCTTTGTTCTTCAATCCGCGGAGGTCATGAAGACTTCCGTCTCCCTGCTTGAGCCCTTCATGGACAAGACCGATGGCGATTCGACCACCAAGATTCTCCTGGCCACGGTCCAGGGGGATGTCCATGATATCGGCAAGAACCTGGTGGATATCATCCTCAGCAATAACGGCTACAAGGTCTACAATATCGGTATCAAGATGCCGGCGGAGACCATTATCGAAAAGGCCAAGGAGTACAAGGTCGACATGATCGGCCTGAGCGGCCTGCTCGTCAAATCGGCCCTGGTGATGCAAGATTCCATGCATCAGTACCGCGACGCC